>DATLYY010000064.1 GCA_035574275.1 Verrucomicrobiia bacterium | reverse complement strand
GGCAGTTCCACCCGGCCCCTGAGGCCAAGCCATTCCATCGGCTTGCCACCATAAGGCGCGCCCAAAAGGCCCGTCGGCAAAAGCCGCCGCCCGTTCCGGGCTTGGGGCGGACGGCCCAACCAAAAAAAGCCGGAATAGAACACCAAAGCGCCGCGTAAACGGCGCAGGGCAGCGGCCTCTTTAAAAGGCCGCCAACCCAATAGAACTGAAGGGAAGGTGGCGCCTCCCCTTCACATGCCGCCCAATCCCGCGAACCCAAAGCCCAAAGACCCAAGGGCAGCCAAAAGGGTCAAAAAAGGAAAGGAAAAAGGGGGCGGATCGTACGCTCCGCCCCTCCCTTCCCTTAAAAGCAAATGTCTTGTCCCCTCTCCTCTTAGGAGAGGGTCAGGGAGAGGTTGCATTTTCCCCTGCAAAATCCCCCCGATTTTGCAGGCCCCCAAAATCACAGGGAGCTTTTTTTATTTTCTCCGCAAATTCGCAACTAAAATCCCTTCGTTTTTGTAAGGGCGAGGCATGCCTCGCCCCTATCAAACATTACGCTTTAATCATTACGAGGAGCATCTTGAAGCGGCTAAGCGCCTTGACGGCGTGGGGAATGCCCGCAGGGAGCAGAATCATTTCACCGGAGTTGACCGTGTGCGCCGTTCCGGCGATGGTGACCTCCGCCTGCCCGTCGAGGATTATGAGGAGCGCCTCGTAGGGGGTGGTGTGCTCGCTTAGTCCTTCCCCCTCATCAAAGGCAAAGGCGGTCACCGTGCCGGAGGGCTTTTTTAAGAGCATCCGGCTGACGATGGAGCCGCTCTGGTATTGAAGAAGAGCGTCCGGGCCGAGCGGCCCGGTGAATTCCTTCCCGGTGTTCGATTCCGACGCCATAAAGTTCCCGTGTGGAAGAATATCCAAACCGGCCGGCCTGTCAAAGGGATTTTTGGAGAACGCCGATTTCTATTGACAAATTTTCCCTCGGCGGCTTTCTTTACGCCGGGAGCGGAAAAATAAATTTTCGCCCTAAATTTCGGCTGTGTAACTTGCCGATATATATAAGGATATTGACCGGTACAAGACGGGTATAACAAAATAATGGAGGGAATAATGAAGCGAATCGGACTGTTGCTTTTGGGGATTACCGTGATGGGATTCTACGTTTCCGGCTGCGGCAAAAAAGCCCAGCCCGTGACGGATAAACCGGCCCCGCAAACCGAAACCCGCACCGAGCCGCAGGATACTTCCGGCCGGATTCCGAGCGGCGAAGTTTCGGAAGAGCCGACCCCGTCGGGCTTTCAAAAAATTTATTTCGATTTCGACCGCTACTACATCCGCGACGACGCCAAATCGGCACTGGAGCAAAATGCCCGCGTGCTGAAGGCCAACCCCAACATGCGGATTCTGATAGAAGGGCACTGCGACGAGCGGGGGACGGTGGAATACAACCTCGCGCTCGGCGAACGCCGCGCCGCCGCCGCCCGGCAGTACTTGATGGATTTGGGCATAGACGGCAGCCGGATTTCCACGGTCTCCTACGGCAAGGAGCGCCCGGTCGCCTTCGGGCATGACGAGACCTCCTGGCAGCAGAACCGCCGCGCCGAGTTTGTGAACCGGTAGATGTCCGCGCGTTTTTTTCTCTTTTCGATGGCCGCCGCCGCGGCGCTGGCCCTCTCCGGTTGCGTTTCGCCGGGGCAGGTGAATACAATGGACGTCAAGCTGGACAGCTTGAAGCAGGCCAACGCCGATTTGCAGAAAAAAGCGGCGGCTTTGGAAAAGGCGTATCAGGCCCAGCTGGAGGAAAACCAAAAGCTGGGGGCCGAGCTGAAAAGCTCCATCCGCGACCTTTCCCGCAAGCTGGAGGTGGTGAGCGGGCGGGTGGAGGATGTGAACGGGCGGTTCGATTACCTGTTCAAAAACTGGGAGGAATTCCGCGCCCGTTTGCAGAATTTGCGCCCCCCCCCCGATTCACTGATTAAGGGGAACGACCCCACCAGCCCCGGCTCCTCAAGCCCGGGGGTGGACCCCAAGCAGCTCTACGACAACGCCTTTATGGACTTCCGCCGGGGGAAGTATGATCTGGCCATCGCCGGGTTTGCGGAGTTTCTGGCCACCTTTCCGAATTCCGAACTGGGCCCCAACTGCCATTTCTGGATCGGGGAGGCGTACAACAACAAGGGGATGGCCGACTCCGCCGTGGGGCGGTATTTGCTGGTTTATCAGAATTTTCCAAGGAGTGAAAAAGCCCCAACCTCCCTTTTCAAGGCGGCCCAGCTTTTTGAGAAAAAAGACCCCCCTATCGCCATCCGCTACTACGACATGCTTTCCGACCAGTATCCCACCTCCACCGAGTCCCGCCGGGCCAAAGACCGGCTTTCCGTACTGCGCAAAAAATGAAGCCGTTTCAAATCTCCTTTTGCGGGAGCTGGTTCGTTCCCGAGGCGCGCGGCTTTTACGAGGCGCACGAGGGGATTTTGGGAATCGCCTTCCGCCCCCGAAAACGTTTCCACTATTCGCTGGAGGCGGAGCGGATGTCGATCGAATTGGACGAAAAGGGGGAGCTGGCGCACATCGAAGTCCGCCAAGCGAAGGAGAACTGGCTGGCCGTTCCGCGCCTTTTCCCGCCGCAGAAACTCTGCCGCTCCCGCGCCTTTTTCCCCGTTCCGGCCAGCCGCGAGGGGGAGGAGTATCTGACCAATCTGGCCGGGAATGTTCTGTGCGTCGAGTTTTCCCCCCAGCCCGCCTGGCGCGCGGTGGAGATTGCCGATACGCTCGTGGCGGAAATTTCCGCCGACTACAAGCTTTTGCGGCTTTGGGTTTTGAAAATCGCCGAGGATTTCGGCAATAAAAAGGAACTGGCCTGGCTCAAGGCCGGTTCCTTGTATCTCCCGCAGGCGATTTAGGCCCGAAAATCTTTTCGTAGTTTTTCCGCAGATTCAAAATCCAGTTCAAGCTTTCCACTTCCCGGCGGATGATTTTCTCCTCCGGCAGGCCGGCAAACTCCGTCCGGGAAAAGCCGAGCGGCGGAGTTTCAAAAGGATAATAACCCGGCCGGTCGTACGCCCGGAAAAGCGCCCCTTCCGGGGCCATAAACCAGCCCGCCGCGGAGTCGAAACCCGTGCCAACGTCGAAATAAACCGGGCCGGAGGCGTAACCTTTGCGCAGCATGGAAGCAAGAATCGTCTGGCGCAAACCTTCGATTTGGGTCGTGTCGATCGGTCTTCCGGTTTCAAAATCCCGCACCATGGCGCGGTAGGCATCCATTTTCGACTCCAATCCCTCGACGGTTTCCGGCAGGGCGCGCGCAAGGAAATCGAGATACCAGGAGCGGTTGGTCAGATTGACATTCAGTATTTTCAAATCCGGCCTTTTTCCCAGAGCAAAATGGTTGTAGAGCCACGGGGAGTAATGATCCCATTGCGCGGTGAAAACCAGCCCGCCATCCGGCGCCGAGGCGTAAATATTTTCCACTACTTCTTGGGCAAATCGGTTTTTGGACTGGTCGGCGCTTCCCCAATTGGAAAAGGCGGCATAAGCCGTCGAAGCCGAAAGGAAAATCAAAAAGGCCGCTATGGCTTTTCCTTTCCCTTCTTTTAATTTTGAAAAATAGGAGAACCATCCGAAAACTCCAGCCCCGGCCAATATAAAGAGGCAAAAAATCACCGGCAGGTAGTAAAAATCGATGTCCGGAATGGCATAGCCGGCGTTGTAGACGAGGATGATGACCGGATAAAGCAGCAGGGGAAGCAGGACTTTTCGGTTCGGCAACCGGACGAAGAACAATCCTGCAAATAAAATCCAAAGCGGCCATTTGAGCTGGGTGGCAACAGTGCCAAGGGCGGCCATTCCGTTCTCCACCATTTGGTCGAACGGAATGTCGAATATATAGACCCGGTACTGCCAGCCGGTGATGTGGCGGAGGAAGTTCCCCCAATCGGAAGTCGCGCCCCAATCCGCGAGCGGGCCCGCTGCGGAGCGGATGGGCAAATAGAGATAGGTCAAAAGCCCAAGGAAGAACAGAAAACCCGCCAAAATCCAACTCCGCAGGTTCAGCTCCCACGACCCACGATGAAAGAGAAAGAGTAAAAGCAAAGTGGGAAACAGAAGCACGATTTGCAAATGGTTGGTGAAAGCCAGCCCCAAGATATAGGCGAGCAAAAGAAAATTCCGGGGTAAGTGGTTTCCCTTTAACAACTGGAATAGAAGCAAAAAAACGAGGGTGACAAAGAAAAGATTAAGCCCGTACACCTCGTTGCCGGTGGCCTGCGACCACCAGATGGGAGACGTGGCGGCGGCGAGCGCAACGAGTCCCGCGGCGGCCTCTCTTTTCCAGTCCAGCTCGGTTTGTAAATTAGTTAAAACAAAAAAAAACCGACCGTCGCGGCGGAGACAATAAGAGCGGAGAAAAGATTGATGGCCACAATCGGCTCAAGAAAAGGAAGGGCCGAAACGAAAAGGTAGGTTAATAACGTATAGAGCGGGTAGCCGGTGGGATGGGGGATGCCGAGCGTGGCGGAGGCCCATGCCAGCTCGCCGGAATCGATAAAGCCAACCGTACGGGCCAGCGTGGCGCAATAAATCCCGAAGGAAACAAAAAACAAAGCCAGCCCAATCCAGACACTGGACGAGACCGGCTTTTTAAGCAAAAACATTTAGAAGGGAAGGTTCTCTTCTTCTGTTCCCGGCGCTTCCATATCCGGCTCGGCGGGGACGGTCTCCGGCGCCTCTTCCCGCCGTCCCAAAAACTGGATGCGCTGGGCCACCACCTCGGTGATGTAGCGCTTGTTCCCCTCCCGGTCGTCGTAGGTGCGGTAGGAAATCCGCCCCTCCACAAAAATCTGGCGCCCTTTTTTCAAATACTCCTTGGCGGTTTCCGCCTGTTTTCCCCAGACCACGATGTTGTGCCACTCCGCCCGCTCCACCATCTGTCCGTCCTTGTCCTTGTAACGGTCGTTGGTGGCCAAAGAAAAAGTGGCCACCGCCTGCCCGGACGGGGTGTAGCGTAAATCCGGGTCCTTCCCCAAATTGCCGATTAAAATCACCTTGTTCACCGAAGCCATACCCTACTCCTTTTCTTTAGGTTGGCCAAAAGCTACGGGGCGGAAGGGCATTTGTCAATCCCCGAACTGGGAACCGTCTAAAACCTGGTATCTACTTTTTGTCGAGATAAAATCGCTACGGCGGCGGGCAGCCAGCGCCTGGCGGGTTGCCTCCCGTATAGAGGTTCCACAGCAAAATTACCAAATCCGCCGGACCGGGAGGGGGCTGATTGTCGCAGTTCATATCGGAGGTGCAAGGGTTACAAGGATCGCCTGCTCTGGCAATACAACCACACCCGAATCCACTCCGCCCTCAAAATGCCGCCCCTGTTGTTCAGAGAACGATACGAACAACTGCTGGAAAAAGCGTCCTAAATTCGGGGGTCTTGACACGGGGAAAGCTGGCCACTCCCCTTGCGAATCGGCACCGGGGTTGGTGAGGAAATGTCCGGCTGGGGCGATACGCTCGGGTTTTTAGTCCCGGGAGTGTTATCTTGTTTATTTAACTGAAGTTCCGGAATGGGCCGGGCGCTGTCCGCCTTGAAAATGGGAACTTCTTTTTCTGGAACCGGCTTGGGCGCAGGAGCCATATTCTTTCGCCGCTGCGCACCTGAACTATCCCACGGAGAAGAACTCCTTGGATGACGCTCCCCCTCCGCCCAATTCCCCTTGCCTAAAATATCGCCGGAATGCGCATCTATCAGATACTGCCAGTCGCCAAAATACCCCTTTTGAACCTGAACCACCCAAACCAGATGATATTTTCCGTCAAGCGGTTTTACCGTGAGCGCGGCAGAAGGAAGCGACCGCTCTATTTTTATTCCTCCAATTGATTGCCTCTCATATAATTCCTTTATTTTTCTTTCCTCTTCATCTGAATAGTTCAAATCCCTTTTCACTATCCCAATGGCCGAAAGGGAATCGATGGTAGGGGTGGGGGAAAGTTCAGAAATCTGGGCAAAACCGCCCATAATCCCTTTAAGTTTTCCCGAAGGCGTGTAGTAGGCGCGAAGGGAACTTTGATTAACTTCCACCCCCTTATAAAGCTGTTTGAACTCGACCATCCCTCCATACTGGTCCATGGCCTTTCCTTTAAGCTTTAGTTCCTCCCGGAGATTGTTTATTCCGTAAAGCTCTTTGTTTTGCTCAAAAAACTCATAAGCCGCTTCGACCGGGTCAGATTTGGTTTGATACCGAGAAATATCTCCCCACATGTCTTCGGGAACGCCAGTTACAGGATTAATCTCGACGCGAACTTCAGGATTAAGGGAGTAAAAATTGACAAGCGCCAGTGCTCTCACTGCCCGCAAACTGTCCTGCCCTCTTTTTTCCGCATCGGGGAGAGCGGTAGCACCAAACATCGGCAAAGCGATGCAGAGAAGGCAACTCAAACCCACCAAAATCAGTATTTGTTTTCTCATAACACCGTCAACCGAGGCAAACTCTCTATTTTAGTTTGCATCCAAACAAAGGAGGCAAAGGGGCTTTTGTCAATCCCCGGCAAGAAGCATATATTAGAGCCGTGGCGGACAAAGTCAAAATCGCCCTGGCCCAGATTGCCCCCAAGCTGGGGGACGTGAAGTCGAATCTGGAGCTGCATCTGGAAACCATAGGCAAAGCCCAAAGCGAAGGGGCCGATTTGGTGGTTTTTCCGGAGCTTTCGCTCACCGGTTATCTGCTCAAGGATATGGTGCCGGAAGTGGCTTTGCGGAAAAATTCTCCGGAAATCCAGAAAATACTGAAGGCCTCGGAAAAAATAGCCGTCATTTTTGGCTTGGCGGAGGAAGACCCTTCTTTCGTCTATTACAACTCCGCCTGTTTTGCGGATGGCGGCAAAATTGTCCATATGCACCGCAAGGTATTTCTGCCCACCTACGGGATGTTCGATGAGGGGCGCTTTTTCGGCGAAGGCACCACCCTTTCGGCCTTCAACACCCGCTTCGGGCGATTTGGCCTTTTAATCTGCGAGGAGGCCTGGCATTCGTTTTGCCCGTATCTTTTGATGCTGGACGGCGCCATCTTGGTGGCCAACATCGCCAACGGCACGGCACGCGGGCTGGAGGAAAAAGCCCGGATGGGCTCTTCCGCCATCTGGGAAAAAATGAACCGGTTTTACTCCGATTTGCACGGGTTCTACTGGATTTTCGCCAACCGGGTCGGCTTTGAGGACGGCGTCGGGTTCTGGGGGGGCTCGGAAATCATAGACCCGGCCGGCAAGCCGGAAATGAAGCTTCCCTACTTCGAGGAAGCGCTGCAGACGGCCGAAATCTCGCTCGGCAAAGTGCGCCGGGCGCGCCTGCGGACTCCGCTTCTCCGGGATGAAAAACTGGATTTTGCCATAAACGAGCTTCTGCGCATCCGGGGCGGCAACCACTCCGCGCAGCCTCCAAAACTATCCAGAGAAAAAACTGCCCCTAAACGCCGCAAGGTGAAAAGATGAAAGTGGATTTGACCATCGACCCGGTCTTTGTGGCCGGATTTTTGGTCGATTTTCTAAAACGGGAAGCGGGGAAATTCGGCTTTTCCAAGGGGGTGGTCGGGCTTTCCGGCGGGCTGGATTCCTCCGTTTCCGCTTTTCTGGCAGCCAAAGCGTACGGGCCGGAAAACGTTTTGGGAATTATGATGCCGTACAAGACCTCCAGTCCCCATTCCATCACGGACGCCGAGGAAGTGGTGAAAAAAACCGGCATCAAAAGCCAGAAAATCGAGATTACGGCCATGGTGGATGCCTATTTGGAGCAGGTGCCGGAGGCGGACAAAGTCCGCCGGGGGAACGTGATGGCCCGCTGCCGGATGATTATCCTTTTTGACCAGTCGCAGAAGGAAAGGGCCTTGGTCATAGGAACTTCCAACAAAAGCGAAGCGATGCTGGGCTACAGCACCTGGTTCGGGGATTCCGCTTCTTCGATAAATCCGCTGGGGGATTTGTACAAAACACAGGAGCGGCAGCTGGCGACCTATTTGGGAGTGCCGGAAAGCGTTTTGAAGAAAAAACCCTCGGCCGATTTGTGGGCCGGGCAAACGGTGGAAGGGGAACTCGGATTCACCTACGAGCTGGCTGACCAGATACTGTATTTGCTGGTGGACGAACGTTGGCGCGCGGATGAAATCATCGAGGCCGGATTTCCAGCCGAAACGGTGAAGAAAATTGAAAAGATTGTGGCCGCCAGCCAGTACAAGAGGGCCTTGCCCACGATTGCCAAGCTTTCCCGCCGCACGGTGGGGATTGATTTTCAGCTCTCCCGCGACTGGAGCCGGTAGGTGGCGCTTTTTTTGGTCGCCACCCCCATCGGCAATCTCGAAGATTTGACCCATCGAGCTGAACGAATTCTGAAAGAGTCGGACGTCGTCGCCGCCGAGGACACCCGCCATACCGGCCGGCTTTTGGCCCGGCTTGGAATCAAAGCCAAACTGATTTCTTTTCACGAGCAGAATGAAGAAAAAAGAGCTCCGGAAATTCTGGAGCTTTTGAAGGAAGGGAAAAACGTCGCCCTGGTTTCCGACGCCGGCACCCCGGGGGTTTCCGACCCCGGTTTTGTTCTGGTGCACGCCTGCCATCAAAACGAAATCCCGGTCTACGCCGTCCCCGGCCCTTCGGCTGTCCTCGCAGCATTGACAACCTCGGGTCTTCCGACTAACCGTTTCTTGTTCGAGGGGTTTTTGCCCAAAAAACCGGGAAAGCGTAGAAAACGGCTGGAAGCCCTGCGGGAACTGGACGCCACGCTTGTTTTTTTTGAGTCCCCCTACCGGCTTGTGAAATTTCTCGAGGAGTTGAAACAATCCCTCGGCAATCGCCGCGCGGCCGTGGCCCGGGAGCTGACCAAGAAATTTGAGGAAACCAGAACCGGAGAGTTGAGCACACTCGTCGAATATTATTCGGGTCATCCCCCCAAGGGGGAAATCACCGTGGTGGTGGAAGGAGTCCAAACTGGAGCCGGCGATTAGCCAGCCCGTAACGGAAAAGGAAATTCAAAAACCGGTGCGGAAACGGTTTTACCTCCTCCCCATCGACTGGGGGCTGTTCGCCTATCTCGGCTTTTTGAGCGTATCCATTCTGCTTTTCCATCAGCGGCTACCCAACTGGGGGTGGTTTTTGGTCTTTCACGGCGCCATGGTCGGCCTCGTTTTGCTTATGGCCGCCACCTTGAAGGAAAGCGCAACCGGCCTGAAGGGGCTTTTGCGCTGGGGGTATCTGATTCTGCTATTCACTTTTCTATATGAGGAGACCGGCTATCTGGTCCATCTTTTCACCGACCGCTGGTTCGATGCGCAGCTTATTGATTTCGAGTACAACCTGACTGGCGTAATCCCCTCCGTATGGATGGCCGAGCGGGCCAACGCCTGGCTGACCGAAATTTTTATGGCGGGGTATTTCTCCTACTATTTTATCATCCCCCTGGGGGCCTTGATTCTCTGGGCCAACCGGAAAACGGAGGCCTTTCAGCAACTGGTGCTTTCCGTCTCCATTGGGTTTTTCATCTCCTACGCTTTGTTTTTGCTCTATCCGGTGGAAGGGCCCCGCTATCACATTCCTCATCTGCATCCACCCCCAATCGAGGGCCCGCTCTTTTATCATCTTGTAAAATTCGTTATTGATAAAGGAGCCATTCACGGCGGCTGCATGCCCTCCAGCCACGTGGCGGTCGCCGTTCTGGTTTTGATGTGCTTGTACCGCGGAGCCAAAACCTGGTTTTGGATTCTGCTTCCCTTTGTGATGGGTCTGGCGGTGGGGACGGTGTACGGCCGGTTTCATTACGTTTCGGACGTCGCCGTCGGGCTGGCCATCGCTCCCGCCGCTTTCGGGCTTGCCAATCGCTGGCTCAAAAGCTTTTATTCGAGGCCGCATGTGTCCTGAACTGTTTCACATCGGCCCCTTTGCCCTGCGCACCTACGGGCTGGCCTTGGCCGCCTCCTTTTTTATCGGGCTTTACTTCATCCGCCGCTGGGGAGCCAAGGAGGGGCTGGACGTAAACGCCCTTTCCAATCTTGCTTTTCTGGTAATCGCCGCGGGAATCGTCGGAGCGCGGCTGGGGTACGTGCTTTTTCATCTCGAGGAGTTCAAGGGGAACTGGACGGCCACGTTCAACCCCTTCCAGAGCGGCACCTTTGGCATTGCCGGGTTGAATTTGTACACCGGCGTCATTTTGGCCACGGCGGCCGGTTTTTACTACATGCACAAAGTCAAGCTCCCCTTCTGGAAAACGGCCGATATTTTTGCCCCGACCGTGGCCTTCGGCATTTTTTTGACCCGCATCGGCTGTTTTTTGAACGGCTGCTGCTACGGCACGCCGACCGCGCTCCCCTGGGGGGTCACTTTTCCCCCCGGCTCCATACCGGACGCCGAGTTCGGCGCCCAGGCGATTCACCCGACCCAGCTTTACAGTTCCCTTTTCGGTTTGATCCTGTTCGGATTTCTGGTCTGGCACAACAAACGGAAAAAATTCGACGGATCGGGTTTCTCGATTTTGCTGATGGCCGATTCGCTTTTCCGTTTCTTCATCGAGTTTATCCGTTCGTACGAACCGGAGATGTATTTGAATTTGGGCGCCCCGCATTGGACCTACAACCAGTGGATGGCGATTTTGCTGTTTGCCTTCGGTCTGGTTTTATGGGTGCAATTGCGGAAAAGGGCCAACCCCCTCCCCTCTACTTCTCCATGAAAAAAGAGGCGGGCCTAAGCCCGCCTCTTTAAAGATTTAAAGGATTAACCTTTACCGGCTGCCGAAGCGGCGCACCCGTTCCAGACGGATGCCGGGGTAATAATGCTCCAGAATTTGCTTGTAGCTTTGCCCGGCGCGGGCCCGGCCGATGGCCCCCGTCTGGCACATCCCAATGCCGTGCCCGGCTCCCCGGCCGGTGATGACGGCGCTGTCCAGGATTTCCTCACGGGAGCGGAACGTTTCCACGTCGAAAAGGGTGGAGGGGAGAATCGCCTGCGCACTGGGGGAGGAGGGCCGCCCCAAGGCCCAGCGGATGGAATCGGCCAGAAGGGGATAACTCTCCTTCTCCGTTTTCACCGTCAAAATCCGGACCCGCCCGGAACTGTTCCGCTCGGTGATGGCCAGATCGACAACCGGGGCGATCTTGTCCAGTTCCGGACGGCCGTGCTGCTTCAGGAAGGCCGAGATTTTATCCACCAGCCAGCGCTGGGAAAGCCCCTCCCGCCAGTAGAAGTTTTTTGACCAGAGGCAGAAAGTGTCGTCATCGGCCGGAACGAGATAGGACTCCTGCGGCTTGTGGGGCCAGACCGAGGAGATGTAGTCGGTCTTGCCGCCGCAGGTGGAGTGGTAGTAGGCGTTGATGAATTTTCCCCCGAAGGTGGCGGCCTCCCCGGCGGTCTCCTCCACCGCCCGCGAGCAGACCGGGTCTTCCGCTTCCATTCCGGAGTAGACCTGATCGCGCGAATCTGCTTCCATATCCCAAGGCTTGCCGGGATATTGGCCGAGATGGGAGAGCGTGTAGGTGCGGGCCGCCACCGCCTGCGCCTTCAAAACCTCGATTTCCTTGGCCGGGCGCTTGCCGATTTCCGGGGGAAGCACCCCTTTAATGTAATCTTCCAGACCGAGCTTGTTGACCAGGATGATGTTGGCAAACGAATCGAGGGTCACCCAGAACTCTCCGCGGTAGTTTCGGCCGTCAAATTGAATAAATTGGCCTTCCTTTCTGGGGCGCATAAGCGTCCAGACTACGTTGGAGTCGAAATCCTTTTGGCCGTTTTCCTTCAACCAGAGGAATTGTTTGCCGCGGCCGATTTGGAAATAGGAATCGGTTTCGAACCAGGCCTCGGAGGAGTCGGCCCGGTGCAATTGAAAAATCCATCCCCCGCCGGATCGGACATCAAAACGGTCGCCCGTTACCGGCAGCCGGACTTTGACGAACTCCGCGATTTCCGGGGTCGGTTTTTCTTCTATCCGGGGGGGCTTGCCGCAGCCCGCAAGGAATGCCAAAAGAGCCGTGGAACCAAGTATCAAAGTGATTTTCTTCATGCCTGCGAGACCTTTCCCAAAACGCCTCTCTTTTTAGCCCCGGTAACCGGGGTCTCTCCAATTTTTACGCCTGCGAGACACCACCAGCCGAGGAGGGCGAACCCGGCCGCTTCCAGGCTCTCCTCCGGCCAACCCAAATCCCCGGCGGGGTGCAAGGAAACACCGGGAAGGTTTTTTTGCAACTGGTTTAAGAAAAAAAGATTTTCGGCCCCGCCGCCGGCCAGATACACTTCGCCCAATTTTTCGCGGGCGTTGCGCCGGAGCGCTTCCGCCACCCCCCAGGTGGTCAGGGTCCCGATGGTGGCCAGCACGTCTTCCTTTTTCATTCCTTGAAAACTTCTCAAAATCCCCTCCAGCCATTTTGCAGAAAAATCCTCCCGGCCGGTCGATTTGGGGAACGGGCGGGGAAAGAACCGGTTTCCCTTCAAGGCGGCCAAAAGTTTTTCCGATACCCTTCCCTGCTCCGCTTTCCGGCCGCGAACGTCGCAGGAAAGCCCGTAGAACTTTTGCGCCAAGTAATCGGAAAGGCAGTTCCCCGGGCCGGTATCCGAGGCCCAGAACGATTTCTTCCCCAAAAAGGTCAGATTGGCGAGGCCGCCGATATTCAAAACGGCGCGAACTTTTTTAGGGGAAGAGAAAAGATGCCGGTGTACGTGCGGCATCAACGGCGCGCCGGAGCCCCCCAGGGCGACGTCGCCGGCGCGGAAATCGGAAACGACGACGAGCCCCAATTTTTTGGCCAATACCTCCGCTTCTCCGGTCTGCCAGCTTCCCCGCAGCCGCTTTCCCAAAAATTTTCGAAATTCAGGAAGGTGGCGGATGGTCTGGCCGTGGGAGGCGACAAAGTCCGGACGTAAAGCTTTGGTTGCGGCCAAAAATCGCTTGACCAACCCGGCCCAGACCTCTCCCAAAAATTGAGAAAACAGAATCGCTTCTTCGGGAAAAATTTGGCGGGTTTGTTGAAACTCCAATATTTTTTTCCGAACGCCCGCCGGATAGGGATACGTTTTCCCCTTTAAAAACCGGGGGGTTTTTTTTGGGGAAAACTCAACCAAAGCCAAATCCAGCCCGTCCGCCGAAGTGCCGGACATGAGTCCCAACCCAACCACTTTCCGGCCGGCGTTTATATTCCGGAGCAGTTCGAAAAGCGCACTCATACTCTTCGTTTAGCCCGAAGGGCTTCCAACCGTTTTTGGCTGACCGTTAGCTGGCGGGCAAAAGCATCGTTTTTTTCCGCCTCTTTGGCAATCTTTTCCAAAGCTCCCTCCTGTTGCTCGAGGGAGTGGCAGACCAAAGCCATATCATTCCCGGCCGAAAGGGCCAAAACGGCCGCTTCCGGCACCCCCCAGCTTTCGGCGATGGCCCCCATTTCCAAGTCATCGGACAAAATCGGCCCTTCAAAACCCAAAACCACCCGCGCCAGAGATAGGGCGGTCCGGGAAAAGACCACCGGAACGGTTTCATCCAAAGCCGGGACGCGGATATGGGTGGACATCAACGAGTCCACCCCTGCTTCCACCGCGGCACGAAAAGGGGGGAAGAAAACCACCTCCAGTTGCTCCTTCGACGCGTTCGACTGCGGCAGAATCTGGTGCGGGTCTTTGGCCGAATCCCCCAAGGCGACAAAATGCTTGGCGCAGGTCAAAACCCCGCCCGCGTGGAAGGCCTCGATGGCCGAGGCGGCCATCTGGGAAACAAGAAACGGATCGTCGGCGAAGGTGCGGGGTTTCAGATATTCGTTTTTCGGATCGGTGACCACGTCCACCACCGGGGAAAGATTCATATCCACCCCGGCGGCTTTCAACGCCTCCGCCGTCCGGCGGCAGGCGGCCGAAAGGCCGGCAAAATCCCGCCCTTCGCCGAAGGCGCGGGCGGGCGGCAGTTCCGGAAACCCCTCCTTGAAGCGGACGACCATCCCCCCCTCTTGATCCACCATGATGAGTGGAGGGGTATCGGAGAAGGATTTCAGTTCGGCCGAGAGGGTCTTCAACTGGGCCGGGGATTCGTAGTTGCGGGCAAACAGAATCACCCCGCCCGGTTTTTTCTCCCGGAGGAACCGGGCGAAACCGGCCGGGACGGAGAGCCCTTCAAACCCGCAGCAAAGAAAGCCGCCGTAGAGCATCAAAAAAGAAACCGTCTTCCCCCGCATCCGGAGAAAGACGGTTTGCGCTTTTGCACTCCTAATTCCCGGTGGGAATGGTCAAGACCAGTCCGCCGGTAAAACCGAGAAAGTTGACCGTGGTGCTGGCCCCGGTGCCGACGCCAAAGACGAAATGCAGGGCCCCCTCGGCAAAAAAGCCGAGCGTTTTGCTGGAGCGGATGAGCGCCCCCGCCCCGAAGTTCACCCCGACGTTCGATTCGTCGTTCCCCTGGTAGAGCCCGCCGGCCACCCGCCCGTAGGGGTTGATTTTGGCGTCGTCAAAAAGCAGGCCGCGGGCGCCGCCGCCGATCAAAAAGAAATCGGCCCCGTCGGGCACCCCCGTGGGGGCGCCGAATGAATGATAGGCCAGATTGAGCGAAAGGGCCGCCCGGGGATTGACGAAGTATTCCAGGTTCCCCCCCGCCAAAAAGCCCATGTCCGCACCGTTGTCAAAATCGCCGGTGGGAAACAGCAGCCCGCCCGTCGGCGTGACGACCAAAGTCTTGTCCAAAGTCCCGAAGCCGGACGGCCTCGGCTTGGCGGTCGCAAACGCCGCAAAAACCAAGAGCACAGCCAGAACCGTTAACACAATTTTTCTCATATCTCCTCCTCCTCTGTTCAAGGTCTGGCAAAAATACGCCTTAATTCCAAAAAGGCAACCCCTTTTTTGGGGAGGGGTTAACCGCCTCCCCCTCTTCCCGATACGGGGAGGAAGGCAAATAAAAAGAGGTGAACCGGCGGTTCGCCCCGCAAATACCGGGAAACAAAAAGATACCCCTACCGGGCGACGATTTTGAATTCCACCCGGCGGTTTTTGGAGCGGGCGGCCTCATCCAGCCCGAGCGAGGCCGGGCGCATTTTGCCGTAGGAGATGGTGGCGAAGCGGTCCCGTTCGAGGCCGGATTGGACCAAAAACTCCCGCACCACTTCGGCCCGCTTCCAGCCCAAACTGATGTTGTACTCTTCCGTGCCGATTTCGTCGCAGTGTCCTTCCAGTTCGATTTTCCAGCCGGGATTTTGCCGCAAAATTTCAAGGTTTCTCTCCAGCGTCTCTTTCGCGTCGGAGCGCAGATGGTATTTGTCGAAATCGAAATAGACCGGCGCAAGTTCCATCTCTGGTTCTCCGGCCGGCGCCAAGACCCCCGGTTCCTGCCGTTTTTCCTCCTTGATGGCCGTCGGCGGCGGCTCTCCCGGTTTGCGGCGGATCGCCTGCGATTTCTGCCTGCCGGTGGGGATCGTCAGCATCAACCCGGCGGAGACCCCCAGAAAATGGGCCGTGTTGGAGGCCGGGCCGGCAGCATAGTCAAAAATCATATGGGCGTTCCCTTCCGCCCAGAGCCCGACGTTTTCGGAGGCCCGGTACAAAATTCCCGGCCCGCCGTTGATACCCGCCTTGGAGGCCCCGGAGGCCTGGTACAGCCCCCCTGCCAGCCGGATGTACGGGTTCAGCCGTGCATCCTTGAAGAGCAGCCCGCGCGCCCCCAATCCCAGAAAGTGAAAGCTTTCGCCGTTCACTCCCAGAGCCGGGTCGCCAAAGGATTGATAGGCGTAGTTGGCCGAAAGCGCCAAACGGGAGGAGACAAAGTATTCCAGCCCGCCGCCGAGCGAGAATCCCATATCGTTGGCGTTGTCAAAATCCCCGACGGGAAAAATTAGTCCCGCCCCCGGGGTGAAAACCAGCTTCTGGTTCAAATCCCCGAAACCGGTGGGTTTTGGCTGGCCGAAGGCGCTCGCAAAAATGAGCATACCCGTTAAAAACAAAAGACCTTTTTTCATAACCTGTCCTTTCCCCCTTCCTCTACAGTTCCCCAAAAATATAACCCCGAATTTCGAAATAGCAACTTTTTTCACAGGGGGGGATTAGGTTGTCTTATCTTCGACGCCCGCAATTCCACCGGCCATCTCTCCACGAAGTTCAAGAATATTGTAAAACTTTAAGGTTGACTTCCGAGGAGGTTGACTTATTTTGTATGCAAGATGACGAAGCGGGCTTTTCTGATTCTTGTAATGGCAGCCCTTTGGTTGGGGGAGGGCCTCTTCTGTTTTTGCCCGATGGAAAAAACTTCAATTGCCATTTGCCAGTCGGACGGCTGCACGGATGGGCCTGCCTCCCCTGTTTCGGATACAGGTAACAAGGACTGCGGCCTTTGCTGCGGCCATTTCCTATTTACTTCCGGGAATTATGAATCCATTGAACACACTCCAATTCAACAAGAGATTTCACTACAGGACTTAGTATTCTCTAACCAATCCAGCTTCCGCTCCATCTATCACCCTCCCAAGGCCTAATCCGGCTTTCTAAGTAGTCCTTGATTCGGGCGTTCGCTTGAACGCTTGGCCTTTACCGTTAATTGCTTGCACGGTTTTAGTGTATTTCAACCGTGGAATGGTTTTGAATTTGAAAGGAGTTTGTCATGCTTAAAAAATTTATCGGCCTAACCGGCCTTGTGGTCTTTGCTGTGGTCGCTACCGTAGCGGTCATGAAATGGTCCGGCCAAACGAACGAGTCGTCCGCACCGGAGAAATCCGGCGTTGCCGCTTCCTCCATCCCGTCCGGGATGGCCGACTGGTGCGCTGAACACCGCGTGCCGGAGTCGGAATGCACCAAATGCCATCCGCAATTGATGGAAACCTTCAAGGCTAAAAACGATTGGTGCGCGGAGCACGCCCTGCCGGAATCCCATTGCCGCTTATGCAATCCGGATTTGAAATTTCCGCAGGAGCCGCCTCCGGCTGCATTGCTTCAGTTGGATATGGAATCAGAGGTTTCCATTTTCTTTCCGAAAAACAAGACCAGTTGCGCCACGGACGGCGCCATCATCCAGTTCGCCTCTGTGCAAACGGCCCAACGCGCGGGGCTGACCGTCGAACCGGCGTTGTCTGCCGAGACTGCGCCCGCCGTGGAAGCTCCGGCGGAAATTGTCTTTGACGAGACCCAAACCACCATCCAAACGACTACCGTGCCTGCTCTGGTAACCCGCTGGCTGGCCAAACCGGGGGATGCCGTTGAGGAAGGCCAAATCCTGGCTGAATTGGAATCCCCAGATATGCCGGGTTTGAAAGCCGAACTTTTGGAAGCCCGCGCCGCCTGGTCGGTACAGGAAAAGGAACAGAAGCGAATGGAACAACTGAAACAAAAAAATCTGGTAAGCGCCAGCGCGTTTGAAATGAGTGAGGCCAAAGCCGAAGAAACCCGCGCCAGCTTGGCCCGGGCCGAAGGACTCTTGCGTTCGGCCGGCCTGACCACAGCAGAAGTTGAATCGCTCGCCGCAAGTCGTTCAATAACTTCCAAATTCTTTTTGCGCGCCCAAAAAAGCGGGGTGTTTATGGAACGCAAAGCTTCTCTGGGAAATCTTCTTCCCGCCGGAACGGCCCTGGCCCTGCTTTCCAGCGGCAATTCGGTTTGGCTGGAAGCGCAAGTTCGGGAAGAGGAACTAAGTAAGATAAAAGTCGGACAAAAACTGGAATTTCTGACCGATGCCACCGGCCGGCAAACCAGTCAGGGAAAAGTCGTCTGGGTGGCCCGTTTTCTGGATTCGGAGACCCGCACCGGCAAAGTGCGGGCTAAAATGACTTCCGCTTTCAATGAACTCCCCCCTGGGCGCTTCGGCCGGGCGGTCATCTACACTCGCTCGGAAACCAAATCCGTGGTGGTACCCAAAGACGCTGTTCAATGGGAGGGCTGCTGCAACGTGGTGTTCGTGGAGGAATCACCGGACCGCTACCGTCCCCGCAAGGTGGAAATCGAACCGGCCGACCCGGAGCATTACCGCGTGGCGGGCGGTCTTAAGCCGGGCGAACCGGTGGTGGTTAAGGGGAGCTATTTGTTGAAAACCGAACTGAAAAAAAGCAACATCGGCGCTGGTTGTTGCGGTATCGAGCCGACGTCGTAAAGCAGCATGCTCAAGCGGCTCATAGAATTTACCATTCACCAGCGGTTTTTTGTTCTTTGTTTGGCTGGACTATTGGTCATTGCCGGATTGGTGGCGCTTTGGCGGCTTCCGTTCGACGCTTTTCCGGATACCACGCCGGTTTTGGTGCAGGTGAACGTCTCAGCTCCCGGTTGGGCGCCGGAGGAAATGGAGCGCCAGATTACCTTCCCTCTGGAAAGACGGCTTGCCGGCCTGTCCGGGCTTACCGAAGTCCGTTCTATTTCTAAATACGGCCTCTCACAGGTTACTCTCATTTTCAGTGACGAAACCAACCTTTATTTAGCCCGCCAGCAGACGGCCGAACGGTTGGTCGGCGTCGAGCTTCCGGATGGCGTCCCGCCCCCCCAGTTGGGGCCCATCTCCACCGGTCTCGGGGAAATCTTCCACTATGTCGTCGTGGGCAGAACCGCAGACCCAACCGAACTTCGCACCATTCAGGATTGGATAATAAAACCCCAGCTTCAATCCGTGCCGGGTGTTGCGGAAGTCAACACCTGGGGCGGCTATGAGAAACAGTATCATGTTTTGGTTGACCCGAACCGCCTGGCTCAGTACGGCATTTCTTTGTCAACCGTTACCGTCAAACTTCGCGAAAATCTGGGCAACGTCCCCGGCGGCCAGATGATCAAAGCGGGGGAGCAAACGTTGGTGCGTGGGTTGGGTATGGTCAGCCAAAGGGAGGAAATTGAAGAACTGGTCATGGAAACGCGCAAAGGGGTGCCCATTCGCATCCGGGATTTCGCCGATGTGGTCATAGGCCACGAGTTGCGCCGGGGAGCAACCACCTATGATGGAGCAGGCGAGGCGGTCTTGGGATTGGGTTTTATGCTGACCGGCCAGAATCCGAAGGAAGTCACCCAAAAACTGGCCCGTCGTCTGGATGAAATCAAAACCTCCCTGCCGGAAGGCGTGGTGGTCAAACCTGTTTACCAGCGCATGGACCTTGTCAATCATGTGCTGAAAACGGTCGAACACAACCTCTTTTTTGGCGCGGTTTTGGTGGTCGCCATACTTTTTGCCTTTCTCGGCAACATCCGGGCCGGGCTCATCGTCGCCTCCTCCATTCCCCTCTCGTTGCTTTTTGCGTTTGATTTGATGTCGCGGGCCGGAATTACCGGCAGCTTGATGAGCCTAGGCGCCATTGACTTCGGCTTGGCAGTGGACAATTCCGTGATTCAGGTCGAAAACGCCGTTCGTCGCCTTTCCCAAGCGGGCGCCGCCCCGTCTCGTCTTGAAGTTATTCGCGACGCCATTTTGGAAGTGCGCAAACCGACCCTTTTTGGCGAGTTGATAATCATTATCGTCTACCTCCCCATCCTTACTCTGCAGGGGGTGGAGGGAAAACTCTTCCGCCCGATGGCTTTGACCGTCACCTTTGTTCTGGCCGGTTCGCTTCTTCTTTCTTTCACCGTCATTCCTGCCTTGATTGCCGCCTTCCTTGGCAAAAATGTGCGCGAATCGGAACCCCGTTTGGTCGAATGGTTAAAACTGTTGTATCGCCCCGCTCTCAACTGGGCGCTGGCGCACGGGCGCGCCGTTCTGGCTTCCGCCGCAGCTCTGCTGGCGGTGGGCATTATCGTTTTCTTATTACTGGGAGCCGAGTTTGTCCCCCGTTTGAGTGAGGGGACAATTGCCATTAACGTCGTGCGCCTGGCCGGCGTTTCGCTGGAGCAGTCCGTGGACTATGGCAGTCGGATTGAAAAGATCCTTTTGGAAGAATTCCCGGATGAAATCGAGCATATCTGGACCCGCACGGGCACGGCCGAGCTGGCCACCGACCCGATGGGCTTGGAGCTTTCGGACGTTTTTATCACCCTTACCCATCGGGATAAATGGAAAAAAGCAAAAAACCAAGCGGAGCTGGTTGCGGCGATGGACGAAGAGCTCGCAGATCTCCCCGGGGCGAATCGAATCTTCACCCAGCCGATTGAAATGCGGGTGAACGAAATGATTGCCGGAATCCGGGCTGATGTGGGAATCAAAATTTTTGGCGATGACCTGGCCATCTTGGAGCAAAAGGCGGAAGAGATTGCCCGCTTGACGGAAAACGTAAGGGGAAGCGCCGATGTTTCCGTGGAGCAGTTGACCGGCCAGCCTCAATTGCAAATAGCTGTGGACCGGGAGCGGCTCTCCCGCTTCGGCCTTTCTTCCCGCGAAGTGCTGGACGTGGTGGAAAGCTTTGGCGGCATCAAAGTCGGCGAAGTGTACGAAGGCCAGCGCCGCTTCGATTTGGCCCTCCGCTTGAACGAATCCTACCGGCGCTCGCCGGAGGACATCCAGCGGATTCCGATTAAGGCCGCCACCGGCGAACTGGTCACCTTGGATCGGGTGACCAGGCCGAACCTTTCCCCTGGCCGCTCCACCATCACCCGCGAGTGGAGCAAGCGCCGTATCGTCGTTCAAACCAACGTGCGGGGCAGGGACGTTGGTTCGTTCGTGGATGAACTGCGCCGAAGAATTGAGAAAGAAATTGAACTGCCCGAGGGATATTTCGTCCGCTTCGGCGGACAGTTCGAAAACTTGGAACGGGCCAAATCCCGGCTCGCCTTGGTGGTGCCGTTTGCGCTGCTTCTGATATTCGGACTTCTGTACTGGACGTACAAATCGGTGCGGGATGCGCTTCTGATTTTCACCGGCGTGCCGCTGGCCGTTGTTGGCGGGGTGGCAGCCTTGGCCCTCCGCGGAATGCCTTTTTCCATATCCGCGGGGGTCGGCTTTATCGCCCTTTCCGGCGTCGCCGTGTTAAACGGGCTGGTTCTGATCTCCACAATCAAACGCCTCCGCTCGGAGGGACTGGAACTGTCCGCCGCGGTGCGCGAGGGGGCCGAAAGCCGCCTGCGCCCCGTTTTGATGACCGCTTTGGTGGCCGCCTTCGGCTTTATTCCGATGGCCCTTTCCTCCGGCGTGGGCGCGGAAGTTCAACGGCCCCTGGCGACCGTGGTCATCGGTGGTATCCTCACCTCCACGGCATTGACCTTGCTCGTTCTTCCAGTGCTCTATACGCTGTTTGGCAAAAAAATCCCCTCCGAACAATAGGGTTCCAGCACGGGGAAAGCAAAATTGCCAAATTCACAGCAACTTTGGAGTGAACGGTGCTCTTTTTGTACCCTTCTTACGAAGGAAGGGATTAACTTGTCCCGAGAGAGAGCCGAGGGAGGGGAGGTTTATTTCCCGTTGGTTTTTTCGGCCTGGGATTCTTTGATGACTTTTTCGGCGGTTTCCCGCGGGACTTCTTCGTAGTGGGAAAAGCTGCGGGTGTGGTAGCCGCGCCCCTGGGTGAGCGAGCGGAGCGCCGTGGAATACTTGTACAAATCCGCCAGCGGCACCTGCGCCCGTATTTTTTCAAAGCCGCCGTCCGCCTCCATCCCGGAAATCTTTCCCCGCCGGGCGGAGAGATCCCCCATCACGTCCCCCATATATTCGCTTGGGACCACCACTTCGACGTTGTAAATCGGCTCCAAAAGCACCGGCCGGCACTGCATAAACCCGGTGCGAAAGGCGAGCGACCCGGCGATTTTGAAGGCGATGTCCGAGGAGTCCACCGTGTGGTAGCTTCCGTCGTAAATGGTGACCTTCACGTCCACCACGGGATATCCCGCCAAGGCCCCTTCGTGCATCGCCTCGATGACCCCCTTTTCCACCGAGGGAATGTACTTGGAGGGAACCACCCCGCCGACCACCTCGTCGATGAACTGGAACCCCTCGCCGCGTTTTAGGGGCTCGATGCGCAACCAAACGTCGCCATACTGCCCCCGGCCGCCGGACTGCTTTTTGTGCTTCCCCTGCACCTCGGCGCGGGCCTTTATCGTCTCGCGGTAGGGGATGCGGGGTTTGATTAATTCCACTTCGATGCCGAACTTCCGTTTCAGCCGGTCGGTGATCACTTCCAAATGCAGCTCCCCCTGCCCGTGGACAATGTTTTGGTGAATCTCTCCGTCGTAGGCCATGTTGAAAGTGGGGTCCTCTTCGTGCAGGCGGGCAAACCCCACGGCCATTTTCTCCTCGTCCTCCTTCCGCTTGGGGACGACGGCCAGATTGATGACCGGCTTGGGAAATTCCAAAGGCGGGAGTAAAATGGGGGCTTTTTTGTCGCACAAAGTATCGCCGGTGTGACTCGTTTTCAACTTAACGAACGCCCCCAAATCACCGGCCGCGACCTCCCCTATCTCCTTGCGTTCCTTCCCGTTCATCAAATAAATCTGCCCGATTCGCTCGCTGGTCTGGCGGTTGGCGTTGAAAACGTCGTTGCCGGGGGCGACCTTGCCGGAATAGACGCGAAAAAATGATAGCTCCCCCAAATGCGGTTCAGATACGGTTTTGAAAATCCGGGCGGACAACGGCTCCGAGGCCAGCGTCTTGCGTTCGATTTTTTGAGGCGTGCCGGGAAGCGTCCCTTCCACTACCGGAAAGTCGCTGGGGGCCGGCGCATAGTTCGCCAGAAAATCCAAGGCCTGGGCAATGCCGGTCAAATTGGCGGCCGAGCCGCACAAAACCGGTATGATTTTACCCTCTTTTATGCCGTGATGCAATCCGCCTTTCAGTTCATCGTCGGTGAGCGTGCCGGAATCGAAGAATTTTTCCAGAAGTGTGTCGTCCGATTCCGCCGCCGCTTCCAGAATTTTTTGCCGGGCTTCGTCCACTTTTCCGGCCTCCGAAGCGGGGATGGGAATCTCTTTGGTCTGCCCCCCTTCGTAACTGAAGGCCTTGTTGGCTAAAACGTCGATAACCCCTTTAAAGTTCGGCCCGGCGCCGATGGGCAAGAAGAAGGGCAAAACGCCGTTCCCATAGTGCGTTTTGAACTGCTCCAGCGTTTTGTAAAAGTCGGTGTGTTCCTTGTCCAGTTTGTTGAAGAAGAAAATTTTGGCCGTTTTGTACCGCTCGGCGTATTTCAGAACCTGCTCCACGCCGACTTCCAGCCCCGCCTGGGTGTTGACGGAAATTAGAGCCGTTTCACAGACGGAAAGCCCGCCCGCCACTTCGCCGATGAAATCGGCGTAGCCGGGCATATCGACCAAATTGAACTTGCACCCCTGCCAGTCGAAATGCAGAAGCGCCGCGGAGATGGAGATTTTGCGGGCCACCTCGTCGGCGGCGTAATCGGACGTGGTATTCCCTTCATCCACCCGCCCGAGCCGGGTGGTGGCCTTGGCGGAAAACAAAAACGCCTCCGCAAGGGAGGTCTTTCCGCTCCCGCCGTGTCCGACTATCCCGATGTTGCGAAGTTGTTCCGAATTTGCCATCCAGTTTTCGCTCCAAAATTTTCAAGGTAAAAAACGCCCCATTCTTTGTCAACGCCGGAATCTCGGGAGGCGGGCGCTTTTTACAAATTGCTTACTGGCCCTTTTCCAAAGGGCGAAAATCGGCGAAAAGCTATGAGCTAAAGAAAGTCTAAACCGGATTAACTATTGCCGAAAGCCGACAGTTTTGGCGGGGATTTGCACCATGCAAAGGGGTTTTTCGCGGGAAAATTGGAAAGCATGAAGTGTGCCATCTATCTTGTTGCAGTTAAATGGGTTGCGGGGCTGTTTTGGGTCTATTTATAAAGACGGTTTTCTGCTAAGCCGGTATTAAAATTGCAGTTAGGAATGGAGTAAAACGGTTAAAAACGGCCGGTTCTTCCAAGAAAAAAAAGAACCGGGCGGATAAAGTGGCTGGAGGGCGGGTCGGCGCCCTCCGGTTTTTTTATTCTTTTTGCTCCGTCTCTGGTTCTTCGCCAGAAGGCAAAGTTCCTCCCATTTCCTGCGGGTGGCGGATTTTGCCGCCGAGATTGGAGGTGTTGGCAGTCAGAATCCCTGCGACAACCGTCAAAATCACGACGGTCAAAAGAAATCCTCCCGGCAGGTTTTCCCGGCGGCCGAAAAGGGCGAAACCCATAAGAGCGGCCACAGCCAGAAGCTCGATAAAAATCAGCGTGACGACGGCCGATTCTTCGTGCTCTTCGATGGCCCGTTCGGAGATGCCCGGGAATTTTTCGATGATCTCCTCCGCGCCGGTTCCGGAGACGTAAACGAGGATGGAAACGAGCCCGATGAAGACGAACAAAAGCAGGGCGGTTTTTTGCACGGCCGATTTTTTGCCCGCCCAGCCCAGAAGCAGAACGAGAAAAGCGATAAGGGTGCCGACGACGGGGAAATGATTGGTTATCAGGTGCAGGTGAGCGGCGTTCAGGTTCCCTCCTTCCGTTAATGCGATACCACCCGGAGCGGGGGCTCCGGGCTACCCGGCGGGTTTTATCTTTTTTTCTGTTTTTTTCTTCCGGAAACCCGGATTTTTATTTTGTCCTGTGGGCCGAGGGGCGTGACCTCTAATTTTGATTCAAATGGATAAATCACTTTCCCGTTCATCAACGTGGAGACGATTTTGCCCTTGAAGCTCCAGCCGTCGAAGGGGGAGTTGATCGATTTGGAGTACCCTTCCGCCGCGCGATACGTCCAGCCTTGGTTGGGGTCGAAAAGGGTGAGGTCGGCGGGATGGCCGGCTTTCAACCGGCCACCCGAAAGACCGAAAACCTTTGCCGGCCCTGCAGTAAGCTTTTCGACGGCCTGCACGAGCGAGAGATATCCTTTGGCCACGAGTTCAGTCATAACGATGCCGAAGGCGGTTTCCAAGCCGATCATTCCGTTGGGGGCGGCGTCGAATTCCACTTCCTTTTCCTCCCGGGAATGAGGGGCGTGGTCGGTGGCGATGGCGTCGATGGTGCCGTCAATCAACCCTTCGCGCAGCGCTTCCACATCCTTTTTGGAACGCACCGGGGGATTGACCCGCAGGTTGGGATTAAAACTTTTTTTTATTTCCTCATCGGTCAAGGTCAAATGATGGGGCGTGACCTCGCAACTGACCGACAGTTTTTTTCTCTTCGCCTCCCGCACGAGTTCCAACGCCCCGGCGGTGGAAAGATGGGCGATGTGCAAACGGCCACCGAAACTTTCCAAAAGCTTCAAATCCCGGGCGACGATGACCTCTTCGGCCGCCGCCGGGATGCCCCGCATTCCCAGAACGGTGGAGACAAACCCCTCGTGCATGATCCCGCCGTGCGAGAGGTTCATATCCTCGGCATGCTGTACAACCGGGATGCCGAACATTTTGGAATACTCGAAAGCGAGGCGCATCACGGAGGCATCCATCACCGGCGAACCGTCATCGGTGACCGCCACCGCCCCGGCCGCATACAAATCCCCGATTTCGGCAATCTTCTCCCCCCCGCGCCCCTGGGTAATGCAGCCGGTGGGATACACCCGCGCGTAAGCAAAGCGGGCCTGTTCCAAAACGAAGCGGATGTTTTCCTGATTGTCCAACGGCGGGTCGGTATTCGGCATGCAGCAAACGGAGGTGAAACCGCCCGCTGCTGCGGCCTTCGTCCCGGAGACAATCGTTTCTTCATCCTCCCGGCCCGGTTCGCGCAGATGAACGTGCAAATCGACGAACCCGGGGGAAACGACCAACCCGGAAGCATCCAGCGCCCTCGAACCGAACGATTGAATCGATTTTTTTGAAAGGAGTTTGGAAAATTCCAGCCGGGCGATTTTGCCGCTCTCGAGATAAACGTCGCCGGGCCGGTCGATGCCGGAGGCGGGGTCGACGATGCGGCCGCCGGCGATGATCGCCGGGGTGCGGGGAAGCCCTTCCTCTTTCTTTAATTTCTTAGGCAACCGCTTCCTCCTGCTGGCCGGAGAGAAGATACAGAACGGCCATCCGCACGGCGACGCCGTTGGTGACCTGTGCCAAAATCACCGACTCCGGCGAGTCGGCCACTTCCGGGGTAATTTCCACGCCGCGGTTGATCGGGCCGGGGTGCATAATCGTGTAGTTTTTGTTCAAGAGAGCCAGCCGTTCCTTGTTAATACCAAACAAGCGGGAATATTCCCGCAGGGTGGGGAGAAAGCCGCGTTCCATACGCTCCAGTTGCAGACGCAAAACATTGACCACGTCGGCGCCCCAGAGGGCTTTGTTCAAATCGGTGTAAACCTCGACCCCCATTTTTTCCATTTCCACCGGCAGAAGGGTGGAAGGCCCGCAAACGGCGACGGAGGCCCCCATCGCCTTCAGTCCCCAGATGTTGGAGCGCGCCACCCGGCTGTGCTTGACGTCGCCGACGATGACGACCCGCAGCCCCTCCACTTTGCCGTATTTTTCCCGTATCGTATAGAGGTCCAGAAGCCCCTGCGTCGGATGTTCGTGAGCGCCGTCTCCGGCGTTGATGATGGAGGATTCCAAACACCGGGTCAAAAAGTACGGCACGCCGGAGGAGGCGTGGCGTACCACCACCATATCGATTTTCATCGCCTCCAAATTCCGCACGGTGTCCTTCAAGGTTTCCCCTTTTTTGACCGAGGAGCCGGAGGGGGAGAAGTTCACCGTGTCGGCGGAGAGCCGCTTTTGGGCCAGTTCGAAGGAGATGCGGGTGCGGGTGGAGGCCTCGTAGAAGAGATTGACGATGGTCAACCCCCGCAGGGTGGGAACTTTTTTAATCGGGCGTTCCAGAACCTCTTTGAAGGTGACGGCGGTATCGAGCACAAACTCGATTTCTTCCCGCGTCAATCCTTCCAGTCCCAAAAGATGTTTGTGGGGAAACTTTTTCACTTCCGCCCCTTCTTTTTGTCCGCCAGCGTTACCGAATCCTGCCGGTCGGCCTCTTTGACCCGGACGATTATTTCCTGCAATTGGGAAGTAGGAATGTTTTTGCCGACGTAGTCGGCGCGAATGGGCAGCTCCCGGTGACCGCGATCGACCAAGACGGCCAACTGCACCGCTTTGGGGCGGCCGAAATCGATCAGTTCATCCAAGGCGGCGCGCACCGTGCGACCGGTGAACAAAACGTCATCGACCAAAATGACGATTTTGTCGTCGATGGAGAACGGAATGTGGGTTTTTTTGACTACCGGTCGGTCGGGGCGGGTTTCGATGTCGTCGCGGTAGAAGGTGATGTCCATTTCCCCAACCGGAACTTTAAGCCCTTCCAGTTCGGAAAGCAGTTTGGCTAATCTTCGGGCTAAAAGGGCGCCGCGGGTTTGGATGCCGACGACAACCAGATTTTTGGCGCCGGCGTTGCGTTCCGAAATTTCGTGGGAAATCCGGGCCAATACGCGGCCCACTTGGCGTTCGTCTAAAACGGGACTTTCCTTCTGCATTCTTTTCCTTTCCGGCCTCACAGGACCGGTTTAAAGGAACCGGTTGGAACTTAATGCCGAAAGCAAAGAAGTCAAGCAGTTTTCAGGAAGTGGTCCTACTTGCGGTTAAAATTCTTCGCTTTGACTTCTATCTTGCCCCCTTATATTCTGGCGCGATGGCCGAAAAAAAGCCCAAGTCCGCTCGTCCGGTTTCATCGGCGCAGGCAAGAGAAATCTCTCCGAAAACCGCAGGGCTTCTTTTGGGGTTCATACTTCTCGTAGGATTTCTCCTGCGAATAAACGGCTTGACCGCCGACGCTCCGCGGGATTTGACCTGGAGCCTGTCCCCCTATACGGACGAGGGGTTTATGGTGCAAAACGCCAAGAATAAAGTTCTTTTTGGACGATGGCTTTTGGATGATTTTTTCCGGATGGCGGTCTCCCCTCTTTTCTCCGTGATAATGTTCGTCAATTTCAAGCTCTTCGGCTTCGGATTCTCCCAAGCACGAATGATCTCCGTGCTTTTCGGGTTGGGGACGATTCTTCTCACCTTCTTCATTTTGAAACGGGAAGGCGGCACGAAGGCCGGGCTTTTGGGAAGCCTGCTTGCATCAACCAACTTTCTATGGATAATGCAGAACCGCTTGGCTTTGGAAGAGTCCACGATGATGTTTTTTGTTCTGCTTTCGATTTTTTTCTGGACGCTGCCGGCCCGCAAAAACTGGCAGTTTCTTTTGGCCGGGCTTTCCGCCTCCGTGGCGATATTCTTTGTCAAACTTTCAGGGCTTTTTTTCGCGCCGGTGTTGGTGGCCGAAGCATTAAGGCAAAAATTTTTCGTGCCGGACTCCCCCTTGAAGGAAAAGGGGTGGAAGCCGCTTTTGTTTTTTGCCAGCGGGTTTCTCATCGGCCCAATTGTCTGGGTATTGACAATTATTCTGCCCTTCGGTTATCCGGCGCGGCTGATGGTGAAGGCGAACACCATTGAATCGGCGGGGGGAAAGCCGGAGGATATCTGGGTTTTCATCCGCAACATTGTTACGCTCGGCACAGGGGACAGGCTTTCGGCCCGGGCACCCATCGTCTTTCTTCTCGCCTGTTGGGGGCTTTTGGCTTGGGTGGGGGATATTAGGGACAGGCTGAAAGAAAAAAATTCGCTTAAGTTTATCATTTTCGCGGGCTATTGCACGGGAACGATAATGCTCTCACTAACCAATTATCATCCCCTGCGGTACCAGATGATTTTTCTTTTGCCGACGATTTTCTGGGCCAGCTTGAAGGCGGTCGAACTCTGGCAGGAGGGATTCAAGCCGGCCCAGCCAACCGCAACAGGCCTGCTTTTGAAAGCCCCCCTGGTAATTCTTTTCAGTTTCAACCTGCTTTACACCTGGTACGCTTTTATGCTGAACAATTATCCGAGTTTTACGGGGCTGGTGGATACCTTCAGCGCCAGTCCGCAGATCTGGTTTGAAGACCTTTTGAAAACAGTGCAAAATTACGGCAAGCTGCTCACTCAAGCAGTAATTGTCGGCGTCGTAGGATTAGGATTGTGGTGGTGGTTAAGCTCGAAGCTAGCGAAAAAGTCCGGTGTTTCGGTTTTCCCCGCGCGGGTTCTCGTGCTCGTTCTGCTCTTCTTTGGCATAATTTCCGATTTTTCGCAGTACAACCGCTGGTCGAAGAACAAAACCTATCAGGAAGTGGAGCTTTCGCGGGATTTGAGGAACCTGCCGACGGGTAGCATGGTTGCGGGGCCGTGGTCTTCCTCCGCCACGATTGAAGCGCCGGTGAGGGCTTTGCCGATGCAGATCTATTTGCACAAAGAAAAGGTTTTGGAGCGCTTTCCGGTGACCCATCTTTTGATTTTTCAAGGGGGTTGGGAGGCGCAATTTTTTCAGGAAACCTATCCGGACGTTTTGGCAAAATCGAAGGTTCTGAAGGCCTATCCGGTGGCGGGCGGCACGCTGTATCTATTGGAACTTCCCCCTAAAACTTCGTAATGGCTTCCTCCCCGCTGGAGCTTTGTTACCTCTGCGCCTCGCCGGTCGAACTGCGATACCCGTCCACCACCAAACCGGAGGAGGAAAGCTACGCCATCACCGAAAACCGCACCGGCAGGCATGGAAACCTCTACGCCTGCCCAAATTGCGGGCTTTGGATGCTTGCGAAGGCGGAACGGGAGGCGTTTGCCGCCATACCGAGCAAGTCAGACCCGACTTATCTTGAAGAAGAAACTGGACGGCGGAAGGCGTCGCGAAAAATTCTGGAACGAATCGAACGGCTTACAAACAAGGGGAAAATTTTGGACATCGGCAGCTCGGCCGGTTTTTTTTTGGCGGAGGCGAAAGGCCGGGGATGGGAGACGGCGGGCATCGAGTTCTCAAAATGGTCAAAAGAGCATGCGGAAAAAACGTTCGGGCTTTCCATTTACAACCAGCCGCTGGAGAAGCTGAATTGGAAACCGGAGAGTTTTGACGCCATAACGATGCTGGATGTCATCGAGCATTTGACGGATCCAAGACAAGTTCTTTCGGAAGTCACAAAAATCTTAAAACCGAACGGCGTTTTTGTATTGACCACTCCCAACATCGAAAGCTTTGCAGCGAAACGGACCAAGGAGAAGTGGTACGCGATTCTCCCGGGGCATCTTTTTTACTTCTCCCCCAAAACGCTGGAGAAAATTCTTACGGAAACCGGTTTTCGGGTCGTGGAGAAAAGAACCCACACCCGCTATTTTTCAGCCGCCTATTTTTTTTACCGGCTGGGGGGTTATCTTGCTTTTATGGAAAAGCTGGGCAAGAACCGGTCTTTAAAAAAATTGATGCTGCCGCTCAATTTCGGCGACCAGATGGAATGGTATGTTGGAAAGAAGGGATAAAAGCAAAAAGGTCACCGCCGTTCTGCCGGCTTACAACGCCGAGCGGACACTCGAGCGGACGGTGGCGGACATTCCGCGGGATTGGGTGGATGAGATAATTCTGGTGGATGACTGCAGCCGGGATGGAACCGTGGCACTGGCCGAAAAACTGGGGCTGGTGGTCATCCGCCACGAAAAAAACCGGGGGTACGGCGGCAACCAGAAAACCTGCTATGCCGAGGCCGTCAAACGGGGGGCCGACGTGGTAGTGATGGTGCATCCCGATTACCAGTACGACCCGACCTACATCCCCGGCCTCATCGCCCCGATTCTGGAGGGGAAAGCGGACGCCGTTTTCGGCTCGCGGATGTTCTTCCGCAAGGGAGCGCTCGAAGGCGGGATGCCGTACTGGAAGTTCTTCGCCAATATATTTCTCACCACCCTCGCCAACATCGTTCTGGGGTACCAGTTGAGCGAATACCACTCCGGATTCCGGGCCTACAGCCGGCAATTGCTCTCCAGTTTGCCTTTGGAGTTGAACTCCGACGATTTTGTTTTCGACTCGGAAATCATCGTGCAGTGCGTGGCCGGGAAATACCGGATTGGGGAAGTGCCGATTCCGACCCGCTATTTCAAGGAGGCCTCCTCCATCGGTTTTTGGAAATCGGTCAAGTATGGGCTCGGCATTCTCTGGGTGCTTTTGCAGTACCGGCTGCACCGCTTGAAACTTTTGAATTTCCCCAAGTATGCGAAGGTGGCGATGGCGCCGACATTGAAACCGGAAACGGGCCGGTAAAGCGGACAAGAAGCCCGTGCCGGGGAAAAAAGTACTTTTTCTAAGTCATTCTTTTTTCCGCTTCAAATCGGAAGAGCTCTCCCATTACATCAACACGCTGGCGCAAGAACTCGCAAAAAAAAGCTGGGATATCCACATTCTTCTGCCCCACGCCACCGGTCTGGCGGCGGAAGAGGAGTTGGGGAAAGTCAAGATCTCCCGTTTTCGCTACTTCTTTGAAAAATGGGAGACCCTGGCGTATATGGGGGATATGGCCGAGCGGGTGCAGAAAAGCTTTTTTTACAAAATCCTGTTTCTTTTCTTTCTGGCCGCCTTCTTTTTCAAAACCAGAAAACTGGTCAAAAAGGAAAAACCGGCCCTCCTGCATGCCCATTGGTGGATACCCGGCGGGGTGGTGGCCTTTTGGAATTCCTTTTTTTCGAAAACGCCTTATCTCGTCACCCTGCACGGCACCGATTTGATGCTCTTGAAAAAAAGCGGCTTTTTGCGCGGCCGGGCCAAACGGGTTTTCGGCCGAGCAGCCAAAATTACGGTCGTTTCAAGCTTTCTAAAAAACGAACTTGTCTCCCTTTTCCCGGAAACCGAGTCGAAAATCGCAGTAATTCCAATGCCCATCGACCCAGAGGTTCTGCAAAGAGAGCCAAAAGCGGACGCAACCGGAAAAATAATTCTCTGCCCGGCCCGGCTGATTGAGCAAAAAAACCTGGGCATGCTTTTGGAAGCGTTTGTCCGGGTAGCAAATGAATTTCCGGAGGCAAAGCTCTTAATCGTTGGTAGCGGGCCGAAGGAGGCGGAACTGAAAAACAAAGCGCGGAATCTGGATTTGGAAAAAAAGGTGGAATTTCTGCCTTCAATGCCCCCTGCAAAATTGGGCAAGCTTTACCAAGCGGCGGAAATTGTGACCCTTGTTTCCAGAAACGAGGGGTTTGGCCTCGTTTTGGTCGAGTCTTTTCTTTTTCAAAAACCGGTGGTGGCGGCCCGTTCGGGGGGGATTTCCGACATCGTCACGGATGGCGAAAACGGATTTCTTGCGGATCCCGATAATCCGGATGAAATGGCCCACGCATTCAAAAAACTGCTTGCCGATGCCGATTTGAGACAGAGGATGGGGAAAAGAGGCCATCGGACGTATACGGAAAAATTCTCCCCGGAAAAACTGGCGGAAAAATTTGACCGGCTGTATGCGGAAATCATCCGTTAGCATTTTTTTTGCGGGCGCGGCTTGACTTTGAATCGATGTTTGATAACTTCCTTTTTCTGTGAAAATCAAGGGCTTTCAAAAAACGCTTCGCAAAAACAATTAACTCATGGACAAGTTTGTAATTTTCGGCAAAAAGAAGCTTTCCGGCTCGGTGGAAATCGACGGCTCCAAGAACGCCGTTTTGCCGGTTCTGGCCGCCTCGTTACTTTTGGACAAGGGAACGTGCGTCATCGAAAACGTTCCCGATCTGGCCGACGTTTCCACGATGGTGCAGGTGATGGAGCATCTGGGAGCCAAAGTGGAGAAGGATTTATCCCACAAGCGGCTTTCCGTGGATGCTTCCGGGGTCAGCAAGACGGAGGCGCCGTATGAGCTGGTGCGCAAGATGCGGGCCTCCTTCCTCGTATTGGGGCCCCTGCTTGGCCGGTTTGGCAAGGCCAAAGTTTCGCTGCCCGGCGGGTGCGTGTTGGGACAGCGGCCGGTCAATCTGCACCTGTACGGCTTTTCCCGGATGGGGGCGAAATTCGAGGAAGAGTCGGGCTACGTCATCGGCGAGGCAAAGGAACTTTCCGGCGCCACCATCTTTTTCGACCGGCCGACGCACACCGGCACGGAAAACATCATCACCGGCGCCGTTCTGGCCAAGGGAAAGACAACCATCATCAACGCCGCCTGCGATCCGGAAGTGGTGGATTTGGCCAATTTTTTGAACAAGATGGGGGCCAAAATCGAAGGGGCCGGAACCACGCAGATAACCATCACCGGGGTCAAAAAACTGGAGCCGGCCGAACACAAAGTGATTCCGGACCGGCTGGAGGCCGGGACTTTTTTGACCGCCGCCGCCGCCACCGGCGGGTACGTGGAATTGACCAATCTTTGCCCGACTCATTTGCACATGGTTTTAATCAAGCTGGCGGAGATGGGGGTGCACCTCGAAATAAACAAAAACGCCATCAAGGCCAAAGGCCCTGCCCGTCTGAAGGCCTTCAACGTGGTCACGTTCCCTTATCCGGGATTCCCCACCGATTTGCAGGCCCAGATGATGTCCTTGGCTACGGTGGCCAGCGGCACCAGCCATCTTAGGGAAACGGTGTTCGAGGACCGCTTCACCCACGCTCCCGAACTGGCCCGGCTGGGGGCGAAGATTGAAATCGCCCACGATGAGGCGACCATCACCGGGGTCGAAACGCTCAAGGGGGCGACCGTAATGGCCTCCGACATACGGGCTGGCGCAGGCTTGGTGGTGGCGGCGTTGGCGGCGGAAGGGAAATCGGAGATTTTGCGGGTGTATCACGTCGACCGCGGCTACCACAGAATAGAAGAAAAACTTTCCCATCTCGGGGCCGAAATCAAACGGGCCCGGGCCGACTGACCCCAAAAACGCTATCAAAGTAAGCCTTAAAGCGTATATTCCAATAAGCGAAGTTTTGCATATTCGGGTGCGGGAACGAACCGGCTTTGCAGGGTGTTAAAAAGATAGCGAAATGGATTTCAACGACTTACAAAGGGACAAAGACGGCATACCGGTTGCGATTTTGAGGGCAGGCCAAAAAAGGAGATGACCGAATGAAGCTTTTTCGCACCCTCGCACTCGCCGCCGCCCTCTGCTTCCCCTTTGCCATCGGATCCGCCCAGGAAACCTACTTCGGCAAAAACAAGGTTCACTACAAAAAGTTCGACTGGCATTACATCCAGACCGAACACTTCGACATCTACTACTACCAAAACGGCTACGAACTGGCCAAATTTGCGGCCTCCTCTTTGGAGTCCGCCTACGTGCAGGTGCGCAAAAGCTTGAACTACGACGTCCGTAAACGGGTGCCGGTCATCCTTTTTTTGTCCCATAACGACTTTCAGCAGACCAACGTCACGCCGGAGCTGATTGAAGAAGGGGTGGGGGGGTTCACCGAGTCGTTCAAAAACCGGGTAGTTTTGCCCTTTATGGGGAACTACGAGGATTTCCGCCACGTGCTGCATCACGAGCTCACGCACGCCATGATTTTCGACATGCTTTTCGCCAACCCCTTCGGCTCGATTCTCTCGCGCCAGGCCTTCTTTAGAATTCCCTTGTGGTTTGCGGAGGGGTATGCCGAGTACTCCTCCCGCTATGGGATGGACCCCTTCGCCGACATGGTCTTGCGGGACGCCACCATAAACAACTATCTGCAGCCCTTGGAATACGTCGGCGGCTTTCTGGCCTACAAGCAGGGGCAGTCCGCTCTGACTTACCTCGCGCAAAAGTATGGGGAGGAGAAGATTTCCGAGATTATCTCCAAGGGGAAGGTCAATTTGTCGATGGACCGGGCGCTGAAGGCCGCCATCGGGCAGTCGATGTCCGCCTTCAACGACGAGTGGGTGAAGGCCCAAAAGAAAATCTATTGGCCGGAGCTGAACCAAAGGAAAGAGCCGCGGGAGTTTGCCAAGCAATTGACCAATCACGAAAAGGACGGCTCGAATTTCAACGAGCGCCCCTCCTTTTCCCCCACCGGCAACGAGATCGCCATTTTCACCGATCGCTCCGACTTCACCGAAGTGTATCTGATTTCGGCGGCGGACGGGAAGCGGATAAAAAAGATCCTGAAAGGGGAACGCTCCGGCGATTTGGAGTCGCTGCATTCCTACGTTTCGGGGCTTTCCTGGTCGCCGGACGGGTCCAAAATCGCGTTGGTGACCAAAAGCAAGGGGGAGGACGCGCTCACCATTTTCAAAGTGAAAGGGGGCGTGGATAAACGTTACAAGTTCGGGATGGACGGGCTTTATTCGCCGGCCTATTCACCGGACGGTTCCAAGATTGTCTTCGTTGGGATGAAAGCGGGACAGACCAACCTGTATGAAGTCAATCTGGCGACCGGCGCCCTTTCGCAGGTGACGAACGACGCCTTTGGAGACTACGACCCGACCTACAGCCCGGACGGGAAATCGATTGTCTTCGCCTCCGACCGGGCGGTGGAAAACGGCCATCCCTACAACCACCACAGCTTCAAGTACGGCTACTACAACCTCTTTAAATGGGACGCGGAGACCGGCACAATTACCCCCTTGACCAAGAACGGCACCAACAACCGAAGCCCGGTTTTCTCGCCGGACGGCAAACGGCTGGCCTACACCGCCAACCCTTCCGGGGTGGACAACATTTACGTGATGGATATGGACAGCCTGAAGTCCTATCCGGTGACCAACGTTCTGACCGGCTGTTTCAACCCGAGCTGGTCGAAGGACGGCGACCGGTTGGCATTTGCCTGTTTTTACAAGGGGGGATTCGACATCTTTGTTTTGAAAGATCCCAAGCCGCTCACCAAACCGGGGGAGGAGCTGCCGCTGACCCACTTTGTCAAAAGCCGCCGGGAGAACGCTCCCTTTTACGTCTTCGATCAGGAAGAAAGGGACTCCGCTGTGGCCCGGATAAAGGCGGCCAAGGAAGAGGATAAGGAAGCAAAAACATCCGCCTCATCCGACACGGCCGAAACGGAGGACACGACCCAGGTCAAAAAGGATGACCCCTTCCGCTCCTTTGTCTTCACCGCCGAACCGGACAGGAAGGATACCGCGCAAGCCGCAGACACTGCCAAAGCGGAAGTCAAGGACCTGGCGGCTTTGCCCGATAGCGCCGCCGCTTCCGCCACCGATTCAACCCTTGTAACCAACCGGGTCCGGGACAGTATTGCGGCAGTGGCCAAGCTGCCGGACGGGGAGTACAAGCAGAAAAAGTACAGCCCCCGCTTTGCGCCGGATGTGGTGGCGGGGGGGCTTTCGTACGACACTTTCTTTGGGCTGCGCGGGCAGTCGATTCTGTACGTGACCGACGTGATGGGGGATCACCAGTTCTTTTTGGCGACCGATTTGCTCAACTCCATCGACCAGTCCAACTTCCAGCTTTTCTACAACTACAGCAAGAAGCGGATTGAGTACGGCGCGGGGGTTTTGTATTACAAGAATTTCTACATCGACAACCAATCCGCCATCGGCTCCTCCGACCGGCTTTTTTCCGACAAGGTATACGGGGCGTTGGCGCAGGCCGCTTATCCTTTCTCAAAGTTTACCCGCGCCCAGCTCTCCCTTTCGGCCCTGAATTTTGACCGGGAGTATTTTGACCCGCCGTTTGACGACGGCAGCCGACAGCTCATTGTTGGGAATCTTTCGCTGGTTTCCGACGTGGTGCTATGGGGCATTGTGGGGCCGACCAACGGCCACCGCTACATTCTTTCCGCCGAGTACGCGCCGAAGGCCGCCAACAAGGGGATTTCCTACAGCGCGTATGAAGGGGATTTTCGCAAGTACTGGAAGTTCTGGAAACGGTACAATTTCGTTTTCCGGCTGGCGGGCGGGGCCTCCTACGGACAAACCCCCAAGCTGTTCTTCCTCGGCGGCGCCACCAACCAGATTACCAGCTCGGTGGACAACCAACTCGCCTACACGCCGGAAGGGTTCTACGCTTCGAGCGTCGTGACCCCCCTGCGCGGGATTGACTATTACGAGCTTTCCGGCAACCGCTACTTTTTGAGCAATCTGGAGTTCCGCTTCCCGTTCGTGGATCAGCTTCAGACCCGTTTTCCCCTGGCGATGATTTTGAGCCGAATAGAGGGTGTGATGTTTTTGGATGCGGGCGCCGCCTGGAACAAGGGACAGGCCTTCCAGCCCTTTTCCGGCGCGGATGACCCGAACACCTTGGAATTTGAAGGGAGCCGTTTGAAGGATTTGAAGTCCGGGTTCGGCTTCGGGGCTCGCGTGAATCTGGGATTGTTCGTGTTGCGCTGGGACATGGCCTGGAAGACCGATTTCGACCGAACCTCCTCCCCGCGGCATTACTTCTCCTTCGGAGCGGATTTCTAAGAAAGATAGGTAAGGGCGGGGCATGCCTCGCCCCTATGAAAAACGAAAGCCCCGTCCGGAGGGACGGGGCTTTTGAATTTTTACCCCCGGGCCGATTCGAACGGCCGACCCACTGCTTAGAAGGCAGTTGCTCTATCCGCCTGAGCTACGGGGGCGTTTTTAAGACAGGGATCAGGGATTGGGGATAAGGGATTAGTGAAAAACGACTACCTCCTTTCCCGTTCTCCGATTTTACGAATTATGGCGTTCAGCATTTTGGTCAGTTCAAGATAACCGGATTGCAACTTCTCAGCTTTATTCTTGTCAATCAAACCCCGTTCGGCAGCCAGCAAAATCCAGTAATCCGTTTCGGTCAAAGACCGCCGGGCCTGAAACAGGAAACTGACATATTCTTTTCCAATTCGACCACCGAACCCTTCCGCAATATTGGCGGGAACGGATGTGGATGAGCGAATCATTTGGCCGGCGATTTCTTTGGCGGTAACGCTGCCATTCAGTTTCTCGCAAGCATCCAAGACTTCTTTGGCCAATTCGTGCGACATCTGCCAAACCAACAGGTCTTTATACGTATTTATCTTTGGCATTTCACTACTCTCTAATCCCTGATCCCTAATCCCTGCTTCAATTCGGGGTGAGAGGATTTGAACCTCCGACACCCTGCTCCCAAAGCAGGTGCGCTACCAGGCTGCGCCACACCCCGAAATTTTAGGCCGGCGCCGCCTGCCGGAGGACCAGATGGGGTAAATAAATGGAAACACCGGCCGCGGCGTCGAACCGTGCCATTAAAGGAAACCGAAGGCAAAAGGGAAGTCAAGCCGAATTGCCTTTCCATTGATGAAAGGGTTACGCTGGGTTTTGTACGGGATCTCTGGCCCACTCGGCCAAAATCGGCTTGGCTTTTTCCAAAGCCCGGGCCCGGTGGGAAATGCGGTTCTTCTGCTCCAACGAAAGCTCCGCCAAGGTTCTTTCCAGCTCCGGCACATAGAAAATCGGGTCGTAGCCAAAGCCGCCGGCGCCGATGGGAACCACGGTGATGGAGCCCTCCAGCCGCCCCTCTACAAACCGCTCGTCGGTCGGGGAAAAAACCATGGCGATGACCGCCCGAAAGCGGGCCTTCCGCTCCTTGGCCCGGATTCCCTGCATAAAACTCAAAACTTTGGCCACGTTTTCGGCGTAGCTCGCCTCCGGCCCGGCAAAGCGGGAGGAATACACCCCCGGCTCCCCCCCCAAGGCGTCAATTTCCAGCCCTGTGTCGTCCGCCAAGGTCGGCAGCCCGGTGGCCAAGTAATAGGCGCGGGCCTTCAAGAAGGCGTTTTCCCGGAGCGTGGCGCCGGTCTCCTCTACTTCCGGCAGTTCTGGAAAATCCCGGAAGGTTTTCAACTCGATGGGCAGGTCCAAAAGAAGAGCGGAAATCTCTTTCATTTTGTCCTCGTTGCCGGTGGCCAGAAACAGTTTCTTCATACAATCACCGCCGTTTTCGGCTGGCCGGAGTACCTTTCAATGTCGACAAGCTCCGCCCGGCTGATTTTGTCCCCCAAAAAGCGCTGGCTTACTTCCACGAATTTGTCCGGCGTGTCGGAGACGTAGTATTCCGGCTGCGGGTGGCCGTCCGGGCGCAACAGATTCAAACGGGCAAGCGCTTGCTTCACTTCCCGCGCCGTTTCCTCGGCGGAATCGACCAGGCGGACGGAGGGCCCCATCACCTGGCCAATTACCTTTTTCAAAAGCGGATAATGCGTGCAGCCCAGAACAAGCGTATCCACCCCCTGTTTTTTGAAAGCGGCAAGATAATCCTCGGCGATAAGCAGCGTGGCCCGATGGTCGGCAAACCCCTCCTCCGCCAGCGGCACAAAAAGCGGGCAGGGGAGGGAAAAGATGTGAATATCCGGGGCCGCCCGCTTTATCGTCCGTTCGTAGGAGCCGGAGCGGATGGTTCCCAAGGTGCCGATGACGCCGACTTTGCGGTTTTTGGAGGCGGCCACAGCGGCGCGGGAGCCCGGTTCCACCACCCCGATGATGGGGACGGAGAATTCCGACTGCAAAACTTCCAAGGCCATTGCCGTGGCGGTGTTGCAGGCCACGACAACCAACTTGGCTTCCTTTTCCAGAAGGAAGCGGACCGCCTGCCGGGAAAAGCGCTGGATGACCGGCTGGCTGCGCACGCCGTAGGGATAACGGCCGGTGTCGCCGAAGTAGATGATTTTTTCCTCCGGCAGTTGCCGGAACAGTTCGGCGGTGACCGTAAGTCCGCCAATGCCGGAGTCAAAGACGCCAATTGGTTTACTTTTTTCTGTCATTACAAACCTTTCCTCTGCAATGTCGCAAAAAAACCACCCTCCTTTTGGCAGGCGCGCGGTTGTAGGAATCTAATTTCCAATCTCCAATCTCTGTTTTTTACGGCGTCTGTCTTTCGACCTTTCCTTTGAAGGCCAGTATCCCCCGGTAAATGCCGCGGGCGATTTTTTCCTGAAACTCCTTTTTGCGAAGCAGTTTTTCCTCGTCCGGGTTGGAGATGAAGGCGGTCTCCACCAAAACCGCGGGCATGTAGGCCCGGTTCAAAACGAAGAATCCGGCTTGGTCAACGCCGCGGTCCGGAATGAAAAGGGAATCGGCCAGCTCCCGTTGAATCAGCTTGGAAAGTTCCTCCGATTCCTTTTGATGCTCGTTCTGCACCATGTCCAGCAAGATAAAAGACAAATCATCCATCGCCTCGAAGTCCTCTTCCTCCTCCTGCTCGAAGCGAATGGAAGCGTTTTCCGCCACCGCGAGGGCGCGGGCCTCGTCGTTGCGGGCCACGTCCAAAAAATAGGTGGTAACGCCGGCGATGTGGCGCTTCCGGTTGGCGTTGGCGTGGATGGAGATGAACAAATCCGCCCCGGCGTCGTTGGCGATTTTGGTCCTGTCACCGAGCGGGATGAAGGTATCGTCCACGCGGGTCATGATCACTTCAAAGCGGCCGTCGTCCAACAGGATATTTTTCAGTTTGTGGGCAATTGCCAGACAGACATCCTTCTCCTTGGTCTTCTTTTTGCCGATCGCGCCGAAATCCTCCCCCCCGTGCCCGGCGTCCACCACGATTTTTTTAATGACCGGCGCCAGGGCTTGTTGTTTCGGCTTGGGCGGTGGAGTGGGAGGAATGTAGGTTTCGGCGATCTGGGCCGTGTCCTCCATCGCCACCTGCACCCGGAAGGGGTCGGTGGCCAGCGTTTGGCGGTAGTTGCCGATGGCGCGGGCCAGCCGGAAAGCGAGCTGGGCCGAGTTGTCAAACTGGTAGGCACGCACTTCCGCAATCAAAGGGGGAAATTTCCGGCCGTCGAAATCAGAGGGAACGAGCCGCCCGCCGAAGATGGTGACGTTGAGCCAGGGGTAGGAAAGATAGGTCTCGGCCTGCATCCCCTCGGCGGTCACGATTTCCAGAAGGGTGCCGTTCTGCTTGCGGGAGACGTAAACATCCAGAATGTTGGAGGCGGCCTCCTCCAGCCGCAGCAGCTTGTCATTTTCGGAATAGTAAAGCCGCCCGCCGCACATTTTTTCCAAAACCGGGATGGTTGTGACCGCCGGCAGCCAGAAAGTTCCCTGGTCGAATACGGGGGGAAACGACAGGTTGTAGGTGACTTTGTCCAGCACCACGAAGGGGGAGAAAACGGTGATTTCGAGAGTGTGGCCGCCGAGCGTGAAGGTCGCCTTCTGGCTTGGCGGGTCGAAGCTGGTCTGCCCCCCCAAAGCAGAGGCAAGGTCGTTCAGCAAAAGATAGTCCATCTCTCCCTGCCGGACGGACTGGATTTTGGCCCGCTGGTCTCCCCTTTGAAACTCGACTTCGCCAGCCAAGACAGCCCCGCCGGCGAAAAGGGTCACAAATGCCAATAGGGCAACTTTTTTCATGCTCTTCTACCTCTTCTCTCCCTTTCTTCTTCTCGGCGCAAATCCCTTTCTTTTATAGCTTCCCGGCGGTCGAAAAGTTTCTTTCCCACCCCCACCCCCAGCTCCAGCTTGGCCCGTCCCTCGGAGAAATAGATGCGCAGGGGAACGAGCGTATATCCCTTTTGGGCGGCCTTGGCAAAAAGTTTTTGAATTTCCCGCTTGTGGGCCAGAAGTTTCCGCTTGCGGACCGGGTCCGGATTGGCCCGGTTACCCGCCTCATAGGGGGAGATGTGCAAATTATAAAGCCAGAGCTCCCCCTCCTCAATCATAGCGTAGGCGTCCGACATGTTCGCCTTCCCCGCCCGCAGGGATTTTACCTCCGTGCCGCCCAGAACCATCCCGACCTCCAGTTTGTCTTCAATATGATACAGATGGAACGCCTTGCGGTTGGTGGCGACCGCCTTGGTTTCGACTTTCTCCTTCACCCCGTGAATATAAAGCGGATGCAACCCTTAAAGCAAAGTTAAGCGGAAGAAGACAATCGATCAAGACGACCGTACTTATAAAACAAAGCCGGAATTACAATTTGATTCAAGGTGGTGGAGCTTAAAAGACCGCCCAAAACGACGACCGCCAGCGGGGCTTGAATTTCGTTTCCCGGTTTATCCCCCGCCAACGCCAACGGTATCAAGGCCAGACCGGCGGCCAGGGCGGTCATCAAAACCGGGCTTAGGCGCTCCATCGATCCCTGGCGGATGGTTTCCTCCAGCGATTTTCCTTCCGCCAAAAGATGATAATAATGGGAAACCATAAGGATGCCGTTGCGGGTGGCAATCCCAAAAAGGGTAATGAATCCTATGAGGGAAGCGACACTGATTATCCCGCCGCTTAGAAAGACGGCTACAATTCCCCCAATCAAAGCCAGCGGAAGATTGACCATAATTAAAAGCGGCGTCCAGAAGGAATTGAACTCTATGTATAAGAGCAGGCCGATGATGAGTATGGCCGCCAGAGAAAGCAAGGTGATGATGCGCGTGGCCTCCCGCTCGCTTTCGAACTGGCCACCGTATTCGACGAAGTATCCTTCCGGCAAACGGACGTTTTTGCCAATCCGGACACGAATGTCATCCACCACCCCGCGCAGGTCGCGTCCGGAGACGTTGGCCTGAACCACAATTTTACGCTGCACGTTTTCCCGACTCACCGTGTTCGGCCCCTTTTCCGAAGTGATGGCCGCCAACTCGGTAATCGGCACATTGACGCCGGTCGGAGTGGAGAACCGGGCCTGGCGGATTTTATCCAAACTTCCCCGGCTGTTTTCGTCGAACCGCACCAGCAAATCAAACACTTGCTGCCCTTCCAGAACCTGTGAAACCACGTGGCCGTTGAAGGCCACGTCCACCGCCTCGGCCAAATCCGCCACACTCATTCCGTAGCGGGCCATGGCCGGTCGATTAACCTTCAAGCGAATTTGCGGAACGTCGGTCTGCTGCTCCACGGCCAAGTCGGCCGCGCCGGAAACCTGCTCCATTTCCCGGCGGACCTGCTCCCCCAGAAAGCGCAGCCGGTGCAGATCCGGGCCGAAGATTTTCACCGCGATGTTGGCCCGCGTCCCGGAGAGCATATGGTCGATGCGGTGCCCCAAGGGCTGGCCGATGGTGATGTGGGTGCCGGGAAGAACGCTCAAGGCCCGGCGCAGCTCTTCCGACAGCTTTTCTCTTGTCCGGCCTTTTAACTCAAAACGGGCTTCTATTTCCGAGACATTCGCCCCTTGGGCGTGTTCATCCAGCTCCGCCCGGCCGGTGCGCCGGGCGGTGGATTGAATGGCGGGATGGGTAAGCAGGATGCCTTCCGCCAAGTTGCCGATTCTATTGGATTCCGCCAACGATGTACCCGGGAGAGTTACCACGCTGATTACAAATGCCCCTTCGTTGAACTCCGGCAGGAAAGCCCGTCCCAAAAACGGGAGAAAGACAAGCGAACCGGTCAGTGCCAGTGCCGCTCCACCCAAAACGACCTTTGGTTTTCGCAACACAAAGTCGAGCGTTCCTCCGTAAAGTTGCTTGAGATACCGCAGAACAAAGCCGTCTTTTGGTGCCCGGCCAAAGGTCTTTTCGGTCAAAAGATAGGAACAAAGAGCCGGTGTGACGGTTAAGGCGACCACCAAGGAAGCCGCTATGGCGGTGAGGTAGGCAATCCCCAAAGGGCGCAAAAGCCGCCCTTCCACTCCGCTTAAGAAAAAGAGGGGGATAAAAACGACCATAATGATTAACGTGGCGATGACGATGGAGGCGCGGATTTCCTTGGAGGCCTCAAAGATGACGAGCATAAGCGGTTTTCTTTCCCCTTCCGGGCGGGCGGCATTCTCTTTCAAACGGCGGAAGACATTTTCCACGTCAATGATGGCATCGTCCACGATGGCCCCCACGGCAATCGCCATTCCTCCCAAGGTCATCGTGTTGATAGTGATGTCCAAAAGTTTCATCACAAAAACCGCAAATATCAAGGAGAGCGGCATGGCGGTCAGCGAGATGAAGGTGGTGCGGAAATTGGCCAAGAAGAGGGCGAGTATAAGAACAACCAGAATGGCTCCATCCCGGAGGGCAACGGAAACGTTTTTTACGGCGGCCTGTATGAAGTCGCTTTGCCGAAAAATGTGGGTATTAATGACCATACCGTGCGGTAAAGTGGCCTGAATTTCCGCCAGCGTTTTCTCGATTCTCCGGGTAAGCTCCAGCGTGTTGGCGGCCGGCTGTTTTTGAATGGAAATGACCACCGCCGGACGGGCGTTGACCGAGGCATCGCCGATTTTGACGGCCGGCCCGACTTTGACTTCCGCCACGTTTCGAACCAGAATCGGCACGCGGTTTTTCACGGCTATCACCGCGCCGCCGATATCGTCCGGCGAGAAAACCCGCCCGATGCCTCGGATGACGTACTCCTGTCCCTTCTCCATAAAAACGCCGCCGGAGAAGTTCTGGTTAGATTTTTCCAAGGCCGCGGTGACCTCCTGCAGGGTGACCCCGTAGGCCAAAAGTTTGTCCGGGTCAACCAGAACCTGATATTGTTTGCGCCCCCCTCCAATTGGTACAACCTGTGAGACACCGGGAATGGCCAAAAGACGTTTTCGGATAATCCAGTCGGCCGCTGAACGCACCTCCAATTCCGAATGTTGTTCGCTGGAGATGCTCACGAGCATAATCTCTCCCATAATGGAGGAAATGGGCGCCAGAACCGGCGGCGATATGTCGTTCGGCAATTGGGCGGCGACCAGTTGGAGCTTTTCGCTCACAATCTGGCGGGCGGTGAAAATATCGGTACCCCAATCAAACTCCACCCACACTATTGAGATGCCCATTGCGGTGGAGGAGCGCACCCGGCGGACGCCGGTGGCGCCGTTTACCGAGGCCTCAATGGGAAACGTAACCAGCGCTTCCACTTCCTCTGGGGCCATGCCGTGCGCTTCGGTGAGAATGGTGACGGTGGGGGCGGTGAGGTCGGGGAAAACGTCCACTGGCATTTCGAGCACAATGAAAAACCCGGCCAAAAGCAAACCGGCGGCTGCAAAGAGAACCAAAAGTCGGTTTTTAAGGGACGATTTGATTATGGCGTCCAGCATATTCTTTCCTTTCCGGCCGGTTTAGTGTTCATGCCCGTGGGCCGGCAGTTGGGTGGAAAGGGAGGCCAGCCGGATGTCGTACGCGCCGCGGGTTACCACCCGCTCTCCGGCCGAAAGGCCGTGTTTGATTTCCATCCAGCCGTTATCTTTGGCACCGATGTCGACGGCTCGTTTGGCGAAGGTTTCCCCTTCCAGATGAACAAAGGCACTGTAGCGCCCCTCCTCTTCTATCAGGGCGGTCTCCGGAACGGCCAGCCCTTCCACGCTTCCGGCGGCGATTTGTACGTCGGCGAACATTCCGACTTTCAGCTTCCGGTCGTCGTTTTCGATTTCAAAGATGAGCGGGATGCTGCGGGTCTCCTCGCTTACCACGTTTCCGAACGATACCAACCGGCTGTTTTTCTCATCCACGCGGAACGGCCGGTCAAATCCGGCGACGCGGAAGGAGGCCCGCGAGGGATTTTTTAGCTTTCCCACTTCGGTCACCGGAACGTTGATGCGCAGCCACACGGTGGAGACGTCCACGATGCGAAAGAGGGGATCCCCGGCATTCACCTGCTTGCCGGGAACGACGTGCACTTCGGCCACCGTTCCGGACAGCGGAGCTTTTAAAACAAAGCCGTAGTCATCCTGGACGGTTATCTCCGCGGAGGTTTTTCCGGCTTCCCGCTGGACGTATTTTTGCAGGGCGCGGAAGTTGGCCAAAGCCCTTTTGTGTGCGGCTTCAGCCTCTTGGTACTCCTTGAGGGGAATGGCCCCCTTTTCGTACAGTCGTTTGGCCCGGTCAAACTCCGCTTGTGCCAATTTGCTTTCCGACTCCGCCTCGGCGTAACGGAAGGCGAAGTTTTCCCCTCCATCCGGAGTTTGGGCGGAGGGGGAAAGCACGGCCAAAACATCCCCTTTTTGCACGTTGGCCCCGATTAAGGGAATCTGCCGGTTCTGCTCGGCGAACAAGACCCCGCTGAATGGGGCCGAAACGACGGCCTGCGCTGTCAACTTCGGCACAATTTCTCCGGAAGCGGCAACCGAACCACTGATGCGCCGTTTTCGAACCGGCTCGGTGCGGAAATCAATTTTCCACTGCTGTTCTTTCAGAAAGGAGATTAGCTGTTCGCCGGAGGCCTCCTCCTCTTCGGCGGGTATGGAATCGGCGGAAAAGTAGACCGGGATGGATTCCGCTTCCAGCGTATCCTTGACTTCCCCGCGCAAGATCATCGTAAGCCGGTAGGTCCCCGGTTGTTCGAATTTTACCGAGGGACGGTAAATGCCGGGCGAACTGGGAGCTGGCGATTGGGCCGTGAACGTTCCTCCCGAAGCGGCTTGAAAGAAAAGTTCCAGCGAGCACCGGGTTATCGGCTTGAAGTTGTCCATCCGCGAAAGGTGGATGGCAAACTGACGTTCCTCCCCTACAATCAGCCCGGGATACTCCATAAATAACTCGGTTTTTCCGGTCCAAAGAGTAACGGAACCGCCACCCGGGACGGCCTCTGTCACTTCCGAACTCTTTCCGCATCCTCCAACCAATCCGGTGAAGAGAAAAATTAAAAGCCAAAAACTTCTTTTACACACACGCACTCCTTGTAAAAAAATAGAGAAAATCCCGTCCTGGACGGGACCGCTATCGGTCGATTTTGAAAAGAAAGGAGGTTACCCTAAAGGTGGAGAACGCCCGGAAGAAGCCGGAAGGAAAATCTCCCTCGGCGGCGGGTTGCATCCAGCAAGAAGAGTTGTTCGCAATCCGGGGAGAAACAACTGCGGAAAAGGCACAGCGGCGAAGAGCGGCTCGAAACCGGTCTTTTTTGATTCGGACGGTCTCGACCTTTTGCTTAATACCTGAAAAAACTTTGATTCCTGGCACTCCCCCAACGGATGGTGATGGTCCTTTTCCTCCGGGGTAATTTTCGCGCAGTGCGGCGGTTGCGCCGCTAAGTCGGAGTGTCCATGCAGAACAATATGAATATGATGCCGCTGACCGTCATCATGGGGGCTGTGCCAGTCGGCGTGCAGGTGCAAACCGTTGGGCAAAAACGAACCAAACAGGTAGGCAGCCCCCCCAAAAACCGCCCAAATCTTGTTTGCCGGAAACCTGAAAGTATTACGCATTTTCCCTCATGCTAAGTATCGGTCTTAAAATATGAAACTTTCATTCCGAAAACAACCATTACCGAATTTGCCGCCATGCTCAAAACAGCCCGCCATGCCTGCATGGGATGCCCGGTAATCACTTGTCGCCGGGCCATAACCGGATTATATTTTGCTTGAGCCGAAGTGGTGGAACTGGCAGACACACGGTGTTCAGGGCGCCGCGCCCACAAAGCGTGCGGGTTCGAATCCCGCCTTCGGCATGGAATTTGGATACAGGCTCGGTATTCGGTATATGGGGGATAAAATAGGGCTTGTAAAGTTGCTTTTTGATAGCATATTTCGTATAGCTTATATGAACGTTAGGGGATTCTCAAGCTGGTTTTTTGCCGTGCTTTTGACCGTACCGACGGCCGAGGCCGCCACGCCGCTGGACAAAATTGACCAGGCGCAGGCGCAAGGAAAGCTTTCCGCCGAGCGGGCCATTCTCTTGAAAGCCCAAGTGCTCAAGAGCGCTGAAGTCCTTCCAAGCGAATACCGTTCGGACCATTCCCTGCCGGAGCGGTGCGGCACCCGGGTCACTTCCGAGATTCTCGAAAACTGGGATTCCTATTCAATTGAAACCCGGCAAGCGCTGCGTGAAATAATGGCACGGCCGGTGCAGCATAAATCCATTTTTAGTCCGGACGGTTATTTTGAGATACACTACGACACGGCCGGCCCGCACGCCGTACCAACGGAGGATGGGGATGCCTCCGGCACGCCGGATTACGCCGATAATCTGGCCCGCTACGCCGACTCTTCCTACCGAACACAGGTTTTACAGATGGGTTATCTACACCCGCCGCCGGACGGAGACGGCAGGTACGACATCTATACGCTGAACCTGGGCGCCGGCCTGTACGGCTTCTGCGAACCGGAGTCCCCCGGCCCAGCCCCTTGGACCGATTACACCAGCTTCATCGTGGTTCATAATTCCTTTATCGGCTTCCCCCCAAACAACGACCCGGAGGGGGCTCAGAAAGGGGCGATGAAAGCCACTATCGCCCATGAATTTCATCACGCCGTTCAGTTTGCGTACAACGCCAGCACCAGCGGGCGGCTCTGGTTTATGGAAGCCACCTCCACTTGGATGGAGGAGGTCGTTTTTGACCCGGTGGATGACAATTACAATTATCTTCCCGTTTTTTTTTCCGAACCGCAGACTCCCCTGACCAACACGGGCATCCACATGTATTCGAGCTTCATCTGGAACCAATACCTGGCGCAAAACTTCGGTCCGGACATAATCCGCCAGGCCTGGCAGGAAATCCGTTCCTTTCAGGCCGCCGCCGCCCTGGACCGGGTGCTGCAGACCCGCTCCACGAGCCTGGGCCGGGAATTTTCCAGCTTTGCTCTTTGGAATTTTTACACGGGTAGCCGGGATGACGGCCAGCATTACGAGGAAGGGAGCTTTTACCCGGAAATGATCCTGCACCAGAATTCCGGAGACCCCCCGATTACCGGCCGCTCCAGCGCGATTTTCGCCCTAGCCGCCCAGTATGAAAGTTTTCCCTCCGCCGATTCCATTGAGAAAGCGCAACTGACGTTTGCCGGCCGTTCCACCGGCGTGTGGGGGGCGCATGTGATCCTGCACAATCCGGCCGCCATCCGGGCCTATCCTTTTAATCTGGTCGCCAACAACCAAGGGGACACCATCTATTACGGACTTGACTCCTTTCCGAGGGTGGTTCTGATTGGCGCCCAGATAAAAACCGCCCAGCTTACCGTCTCCGAGTACTTCGATTACAGCTACAAGGCTTTCCCCTTCTACATTCTGGGTGATTTGAACGAGGATCTGGCCGTGACCGTGGAGGATGTCGTTTTCCTGTCCAACTGGGTGTTCTTGGCCATCCCGCCGCCCGAAAACCGGCCGGAGGCCGGGGATTTGAACTGCGACGGCCTGTCAGGGCCGGCTGACGTGGTTTCGCTTTTGAATTTCGTCTTCCTTTCGCTGCCGTTCAGCTGCTGACGGCAACTTTCGTTTCCCAGAAAAAATCTCAATTATTGGTTGATTGCCGCCGATGGTAACTATATACTTCGGGATGGAAACCTAAAACCAAAAGGAAAACGAGTGAACGAAGAAATAGACGCCGACATCGGATCGTTGTCCGTTGAAAAACTGAACCGGCGGCTGGCTGTTTTGCACCAGGCCCGCAACTACCGGGAAACGGCACGGATTTTTTTGGAAATTCTTTGGGAAAGCCATCCCCCGGAAGCGATCTGGGGGGGGATTGTCCCCCAGTCCAAGGGGGGGCTTGCTCTTGCAGCGTGGGATTTTGACAAGAAGGAACTGTTTTGGAAAAGTTTGAGTCCCGAGCGCCGGGAGTTGTTGCGACCGCTTCTTTCGAAGACTTCGGCGAAACCGGAAGCGGCGCCGGTTGAATTGGCCGAGGAGCTGACCCGCTGGGGTTGTCCGGAAACCGTGCGGAAGGCGGGCGTTCCGCTGATACCAATCCCCGGCTCCTCCGGGAACATCGGCTTTTTAATCGGCTCTCTCACCGACCTGCTTCCGGAGGAAACCCCTCCTCTGGAACGGCTGCTTTTGACGCTGTTCGGGCTGCAGCTGGAGGCGAACCGGAAAGAGGAACAGCTGAAATCGGAACAACTGGGGCGGGAACTCCTGTACCAGACCGGCAAAGTGTTGGCTGGCTCGCTCGAACTTTCCGAGGTTTTGGAAGTGATCATGGATGCGCTGAAGGTTTTGATTCCCTACGGCGCCGCCGGCGTTTTTCTGATCAACAAGCAAAAGCAGGAAGTGGAGGAAATCGCCACGCGGGGGTACGACCCCTCCATGGAAAGCGATTTGAAGCTGAAAATCGGACAGGGGCTCATCGGTTGGGTGGCCAAGACTGGTCAACCGGTGATCGTCCCGGACGTCCGCCAGGACAGCCGCTACGTGAACGCCCGGTTGGAAACCCGTTCGGAAATGGTAGTGCCGATTGTCTCTAGCGACCGGGTGATCGGCGTTTTCAACCTCGAGTCCGATTTCCCGGACGCCTTTCGCGAGGAGGATTTGCGGCTTCTGGCCGACTTTGCCGCGCAAGCGGCGCTCTCCATCGAGCGGGCCCAGCTTTTCGCCGAGCGGGTGGCCAAACGCCGCTTGGAGGGGGAATTGGTCATCGCCCGGCAAATCCAACAGTCCTTCTTCCCCCAGCGGATACCGGAAGTGCGCGGTTTTGACTTGTACGGGGCCAACGTTTCCTCCTCCGAAGTGGGGGGCGACTACTACGACTTCATACCGATCGTCGAAAATCAAATCGGCATCGCCGTCGCCGACGTTTCGGGCAAGGGGATTCCGGCAGCCTTGATCATGGCCGCCTTCCGCGCCAGCCTGAAGGCGGAGATCCGCAACAACTACGCCATCCGCACGATCATGGCCAAAGTCAACTCCTTGATGCACGAGTCCATCGAGGCCGGTAACTACGTGACCGCTTTTTACGGTGTTCTGGACTCCCTGAAAAGAGTCTTCACCTTCTGTAACGCCGGCCACAATCCCCCCCTAGTGCGGCATGCCGACGGCCGACGGGAGTACTTGACCAAAGGGGGGGTGGCTCTGGGAATTTTTTCCGACTCCGCGTACAAGGAAAAGCCGTACCCCCTCCACGCCGGCGACCTCCTCATGTTTTACACGGACGGCGTGACCGAAGCCCGCAATGAAGCGGACGAGGAATTCGGCCTGCCGCGGCTGGAGCGGCTCGTAGATGAAAATCACGAGAGGTCCGCACGGGAGATCTACCGTGCGGTGGAAGAGGAGGTGACCCGTTTTCAGAACCAGCGGCGCCAGGATGATTTTACTTTGATTGTGTTGAAAGTTTTGTAATTTCCCGCCGTGGCTTGGAAATTGAAACCGAAGGCACTTCTGCTTTTGCTTTTTGTCGTGCTCCTCTGGGGGGATGCCAGCTTCTACTTCACCATCTACGCCCCCAAGTATTTTCAACAGGCGCGGGACGGCGCTGACTGGAAAACCGCTTCCGGCGGGCTGGTGCCGACCAATATCCGCCCGGACGGCCCGGCCGACCGGGCCGGACTGATCTTGACGGATACCCTGCTTGCCGCCAACGGGGTAAGCATCTCCAACGATGGAACCCTGCAGGAAGTATTGGATGCCGTTCCGACCGGCGGGCGGGTGATTTTCACGGTACGGAGAGCCGAACAGCTCATCCGGCTGGAGGTCGAGCCGGAGCGTGATCTGACCGGACTGATTTTGCACTGGCCGCTTAAGTTGGGGGGATTCCTGTACATTTTCTTAGGCCTTTTGGTTTTCGTCAAAAAGCCGGAACTCCCCACGGCCCGCGTCTTTCTTTTCTTCGCCAGCGTATCCGGCTCCCTTTTGGCGATGAGCTGGGTGAACACTGTTGGAATGGACGATCGGATCCGGTTTGCCTACAACCTGTGGATAATCTTTAACATTTGCTTTGTGGGGGCCTTCGCCCTGGATTTTATGCGTCGGCTGATGTTTTTCGCCCCCCCAAACACCCCCGCCAAAGTGCTTACCCGTTTGACCTACCTGCCAGCCCTTTCGGCCGCCCTTTTTTACTTTCTTCCTCTGGCCTTCGCGTTTGCCAAGGGAAAATTTGAATGGCCAGCATCCGGCCTTTGGCCCCACTTTCAGCCTTACGTGATTCCCACCCTGTATGGGATTTACCTCGTTTGGTTTATTACCGAAATATCCCTGCGGATTCGGAAAAAGGAATTCGTGTTAAACCCCCGGCAGGGAGCTTGGCTGCAGTGGGGAATGGGACTGCCCATGTCGATTTTCGTTATTTTTGGAATAATTCTTCCGGCTTTTTTCAACAACTCCCTTCTGCGCTGGAGCTTGCTGGGTCTCATTCCGCCCCCGATCATACTGACTTATTTGATCCTCAAGGACAGAATGATGGATGTCGGCGTGGTTGTAAAACGCTCACTGATATATGCCATTTTAAGCGCGCTTTTAATCGGGTCCTTCGTGGTCTTGGTGATGGCCGCCAGCCAACTGGTGGTCTTTTTGACCGGACAGGAATCCCAAGTGGCGATTTTCGCCGCCGCGCTCTTGACGGCGGTGGTGGGCAACCTGTACCGGGAGCGGGTGCAAAATTATCTGGATCGGAATTTTTTCAAGGACCGTTACAACTATCAAAAAACGCTCTTGGAATTTTCCAGGGAGCTTTCCAGGCTGGAACGGCTCGATACGCTTCTGGCCAAAATTTCCAAACAGTTCGTGGACACCCTGCACGTGACCAACTGCCTTCCGTTCATTTTGGACCAAAAGACCGAGAGTTATGCAATGGTCTCCCCGTATGGACTGTCCGATCCAGTCTTGGAAAAAGTACGCTTTTCCGGCTTGGAGTTCGGGCTGGCCACCTTGCTGATAAAGGAAAGCCGCCCCCTTGAGTTGTATGATTTGGAAACCAACCCCCTTTTCACCCATCTGCCGGTGGCGGACAAGGTCGCCTTGAAAAAAATGGAAAGCGCCTTGGCTGTTCCGCTTTTGTTGAAGGATAAATTAGTGGGGATGCTGCTTCTGGGGAATAAAAAGTCGGGGGATCATTTCAACTCCGAGGATATCGATTTTTTTGCCGCTTTTTCGGTCTCACTGGCAGTGGTGGTGGAGAACGCCCGGCTGTACAAGGAGGAACTGGAAAAGCACGAGATGGAGCGGGAGCTGGACGTCGCGCGGCAGATTCAGGAGCGGCTGGTGGCCTGCTGCCGGCTGCCGGAGATCTCCGGCGTGGATGTCGCCACCACCTATTTGCCTTCCAAACAGGTTTCCGGCGATCTTTTTACCGTACTCCCGGCGCGGGGAGGGCAAGTGGCTCTGGCCGTGGGGGACGTGGCCGGCAAGGGGGTGCCCGCTTCCCTTTTGATGGCCACGGTGCAATCTTCGCTGACCACCCTGGTCGAGCAGAAGTTCTCGCCGGTCGAGATTATGCAGCGGCTGAACCGGCTGGTGCAGGAAAACACCGAACCCCAGCATTTCGTCACCTTCTTTTTGGGGTTTTTTGACACCAACAACCGGTGTTTGACCTATGTGAATGCCGGCCACAATCCCCCGCTCTATTTTCCCCCCGGCGGCAAACCGAAGGAGCTGACGGAAGGAGGGCTTCTTTTGGGGATTATGCCGGAGGTTCGCTATGAAGCGGGGGAACTCTCCCTGCAAAAAAACGCCCCGGTGGTTCTGTACACGGACGGGGTCACCGAAGCGGAGAACCATTCGGAGGAACAATTCGGTACCGAACGGCTGTCGGAGATTGTGGAATCGAACCGGCAGCTTCCCACCAAGGAGTTAGGTGAGCGAATCCTCTCTGGCCTCCGGAGTTTTTGCGACGGACGGGAACTGGGGGACGACGTCTCACTGGTGATACTGAAAGCTGTATGAACCGGGCCCTAACCGTAGATCTATGGGACACACTGATCTATGATGTGCCGGAAGTGGACGACGCCCGCCGGGATTTACGCCTTCTTGAAATCGGAAAAATACTGCAAGCGGCCGCCGGCTTCGATTATCAGAAATCACGGGAGCGGATGCGCGCCGCTTATGAGACCACTTGGCAATGGCTGGAACAAACCTGGCAAACCGGACAGGAAATTGTCCCATCCGAACAGTTGAGGCTGTATCTGAATCTCCTGTTTGAGGACAAGACTCCCAACAATTTGCCCGAACCCGAGCTTTTGACCGCTTATTTAGAGCCAATTCTGGTGCATTCCCCTTTTCCGATGCCCGGCACTCGGGACGTGTTGTTAGAACTGAAACAAAGGGGCTGGAAGCTGGGCCTGATTTCCAACACCGGCCGCACCTCCGGCGTTTACCTGCGGCGGCTTTTGCAAAAGCATGGCGTTTTCGAGCTCTTCGACACCTTTTCATTCTCCGACGAATTCGGCCGGCGCAAACCGGATTTGGCCATATTCGAAAAGACGTTAGAGGCACTGGGTATAACACCCGAGCGGAGCTTTCATTTGGGGGACAGTTGGCAGGCGGACGTCACCGGGGCACAGAAAGCCGGTTTGACTCCCCTTTGGTTCTGCCGCATCGGGGCGTACGCTTCCGACCCAAATGTCCGACAAGTCAAAAATTGGCCCCAATTGCAAGTTCTGCTTCAAGATTAAACCAGATGGCCTTGACGCCACAATCTGTGCAGCGGCAAAAGGTCTTAGAGGCGCTCGTCTGTGCCTTCAAAACCGTTCCGGACGTGGAAGGTGTCTTTCTCGGCGGGTCGCTGGCGAACCGGAACCGGGATCGCTATTCCGACATCGACTTCGGCATCGCTACAGAGAACAGCGCCAAAGCATTTTTCAACGTCTATGGCTTAAGACGCCGTCTGATGGCCGCTGTGGGGACACCCGTTGCCTCTCTTGACCGGGGCTGGGAACATTGCAAAATGACCGCTGCGCTTTACAGCAAAAATCGGTTTCCTCCCATTGGGCTTGAGATCGATTTCATCTTCAGCCAGTTGCGCTTCGTCTCGGAGCAGATGCCCGACTCGGATTATAAGATTCTCTTCGATCGAAACGGAAAGCTCAAACGAGTGTTGGCAAAAAGCCGCCTGAGAAATCGATCCAGAGACATCGAACGGCAGCTCGGCCGTCATCTGAATTGGTATCCTTTCTATTTACACGATGCCCTAAAGGCGGTCAAAAGGAGCGATGTTTTCCAGGCGCAGTCGCTGCTCGAGGAAATGCGAAAGCTGGTCTTCTTTGCCGCTGCGACCCTCAAAGGCGAACAGGTGTACGGCTCTAAATGGGCCTACCGGCACTTGACCCGCCATCAAAGAGCGACCATTGCAAAATCCTACCTTCTGGCAAACGAAAAAAGCATCCGCGAAATAACAAGGGTTTATCTGGAATGTTTGTGTGGGCTTCAATCGAAGCACAGGTTGGCGAAAAACCTGAAACGCCTGCGGACAGCTATCGGGTCCCTCCAGTGAAAAGCGATTTGGGTGAAGGAAACCGTTTTTCGCCCGCCCACTTGATTTTTTTCCTCGCTAACTTGCACATCGCCCGCCGAAGTGTATTTTCAGAGCGGTGAAGGAAGGATTGGACAAACCATGCGCATCGGGGTCCTGACCGGAGGCGGGGACTGCCCCGGCCTGAACGCCGTCATCCGCGCGGTCACCCGCAAGGGGTTGCGGGAGAACTGGGACATTTGGGGCATCGTCGAGGGATGGCGCGGGTTGATGGGGGATGGCTGGTTCGAACCCTTGCGGCTGGAATCGGTCTCCGGAATCCTGCGCCGGGGGGGGACGGTTTTGCGCACCTCCCGCGACAACCCCTTTAAAATCCCCAACGGCGCCGATGAAGTACTCGCCAACGTCAAAAAAAACAGGCTTGACGCCCTAGTGGCCATTGGCGGCGAGGGGACGATGAAGCTGTCCAAAAAGTTCTTTGATATGGGCATCCCCCTCGTAGGGGTTCCGAAAACGATTGACAACGACATCTGGGGCACCGATATGACCTTCGGCTTTGACACCGCGGTCAACACGGCGATGGAGGTCATTGACAAGCTGCACTCCACGGCGGAAAGCCACAACCGGGTTTTGGTGGTGGAGGTGATGGGGCACTACACCGGCTGGATTGCCTGGGCGGCGGGGCTCGCTTCCGGGGCCGATTTGATCATCATTCCGGAGCACCCCACGGGGGTCAAGGAAATCTGCCAAGTGATCGAAGCCCGCTTTGCCCGGGGAAAATATTTTTCGATTGTGGTGGTGGCGGAGGGGGCCAAGATCTCCTTGGAAAAGGACAAACCGGGGGACTATATTTGGCAGCCCGGAACGGACGCCGCCGGACATCCCCGGCTGGGGGGGATTGGCGAGGTTTTGGCCCGAAAAATCGAGGAGCTGACCGAATTTGAGGCCCGGCCGGTGACTTTGGGATACATCCAGCGGGGGGGGTCCCCCTCTGCGTTTGACCGGATCTTGGCCAGCCGTTTCGGCGTTTTTGCGGTAGAAATGATTAAGTGGAAAAAATTCGGGTATATGGCCGCCCTGAAAGGAACCGAAATCGTCGCCGTGCCGCTGGAGGAGGCCGCCAAACAGCTGAAAACCGTACCGGAAGAGTATTATAAAACCGCCGAGGTGTTCTTTGGATAAACGCGTTCGAATCCTTTTTTTCGCTCTTTTTTTCACGCTGATTGCAACGGCCGCCGTCAAGGCCTCCAATCTGGCCATCCGGCTGGGGCTCTGGCATTTGACCAAGCCGGATTTTACGACTGACCCCAGTTTTACCCAAAACCGCCAAAAAAACTTTTTTTACAGCGAGGCGACCTTGGAAAACCAATTAAACCGCTTTCTTTCTTTGGATATAAGTCTGGGAACGCTTTTCCGCGGAACCATTCGTTACCAGTCCGCCTCGGGCAGCCGTTTTGCAGGCAGTGCCAACGTGCTGCCGGTAAGCTTGGGCCTGACTTTTTACCCCATCCCCGTCCCGACCGGCATCCAGCCCTACCTGCGGGGAGGGGGAACGGTGGCCATCGGCAATTCCAATTCAGGCAACGTGACCGGCATCGACGTTTCGGGGAATCCGATTCTGGACTCCAAAACCCGGGTAACGGCGGGGTTCTTCGGGGCGGCCGGGCTGAAGCGGAGAATCGTTTCGAAGGTAAATTTGCTGGCTGAGTTTGGCTATCACCAGCTGCGCTTTTCCGGTCCCGTGGCCGGCATTTCCAACCATTCTGGATACAAGATTTTGGCCGGCGTCAGCATCAATTACAAATAATATTGGAGGAAGAATGAAAATCGCCATCAACGGTTTTGGAAGAATCGGCCGGCTGGTCCTGCGGGCCGGATTGGAGAACCGTAATCTTGATTTTGTCGCTGTCAATGACATCACAGACGCCAAGACGCTGGCCCATCTGTTGAAGTACGACTCCATTCACGGCCCCTTGGAATCGCCGGTCAAAGCGGAAGGGAGCACCATCATCATTAACGGCAAAAAAATTGAGGTTTTTTCCGAAAAGGATCCCAAAAACCTTCCCTGGAAAAAACTGGGAATCGACATCACCGTGGAGGCCTCCGGTAAATTCACCGACCGGGAGGGAGCCGCGCAACATTTAACGGCCGGGGCCAGAAAGGTTTTAATCTCCGCCCCGGCCAAGGGGCCCGACGTGACTTTGGTTCTGGGGGTGAATCAGAAAAACTACGACCCGGTCAGGCATAATCTCGTCTCCATCGGCTCCTGCACCACGAATTGTCTCGCCCCGGTGGCCAAGGTATTGGATGATAACTTCGGCATCGTGAAGGGGTTCATGAACACGGTGCACGCCTTTACCAACGACCAAAGAACACAGGACCAGCCCCACAAGGATTTGCGCCGGGCGCGGGCCGCCTCCCTCTCCCTCATTCCGACCACGACCGGCGCGGCCAAAGCCATCTCGGAGGTTTTGCCCGGCTTGAAGGGGAAGCTGGACGGCATTGCCGTGCGGGTGCCGGTGGCGGATGGATCGCTTCTGGATTTGACCTGCGTTTTGGAAAAGGAAACCTCGGCCGAAGCGGTGAATGCGGCGATGAAAAAAGCGGCCGACGGGGAATTGAAAAACATCCTCGAATACCAGACCGACCCGATTGTCTCCGCCGACGTGGTTGGTAACCCGCATTCCGCCATATTCGATTCCCTGTCCACGGCGGTTATCGGCAAAAATCTGGTGAAAGTACTGGCCTGGTACGACAACGAATGGGGCTTCTCCTGCCGGATGGTGGAAACACTTGAGTTGATGGGAAAAAACTTTGCCGACTGAAACCGCCGTCACAAACAAGCTGACTATTGACCGGCTCCAGGTCAATGGAAAGCGGGTTTTGGTCCGAGTGGACTTCAACGTGCCGGTTGACAAGGGTGAGGTGACCGACGCCACCCGCATCAGGGAATCCCTCCCCACCATTCAAAAACTCATTCACGACGGCGCAAAATTGATTTTGATGTCCCATTTGGGCCGCCCCAAAAAAGGGCCGGCGCCGGAGTTTTCGCTGGCCCCTGTGCGCAAAAAGCTTTCCGATTTTTTGGGCCGGCCGGTGGAATTCGCCCCCGACTGCATCGGGACGGAAGCGGAAGCCAAGGCCAACGGCCTGAAAGCAGGCGAAGTTTTGCTTCTGGAAAATCTCCGTTTTCATCCTGAAGAGGAAAAAAATGACCCCGAATTCGCCAAAAAGCTGGCCCGGCTGGGGGAAATCTACGTCAACGACGCCTTCGGCACCGCCCACCGGGCCCATGCCTCCACCGAAGGGGTGACCCGCTATTTCGAGAAACGGGCGGCCGGATACCTGATGCAGAAAGAGCTTAAATTCCTCGGTCAACTTCTTTCCGAACCGGAGCGGCCGTTTGTCGCCATACTCGGGGGCGCCAAGGTTTCCGACAAAATTGCCGTAATCGAAAACCTCCTTCCCAAAGTCGATAAACTCTTGATTGGCGGCGGAATGGCCTACACGTTCATGGCCGCGGAGGGGAAGAAAGTCGGCAATTCGATTTTGGAGCCGGAGCGTTTTGAGCTTGCGCGGATGCTTTTGCAGAAGGGGAAGGACAAAATCGTTTTGCCGGAGGATTCGATGGTGGCGCCGGAAGTGAAACCGGACATCACCGTGCAAATCTATCCCTCCGACGAAATCCCGGACGGCTTGAAGGGGCTGGACATCGGCCCCAAAGCGGCTGAAAAATTTTGTGCGGTGCTGGACAAGGCCAAAACGGTGCTCTGGAACGGCCCGATGGGGGTTTTTGAGGTCCCCCCCTTCGACGCCGGAACCAGAAAAATCGGCAAAAAACTGGCCGAAATCAGCGCCCGGGGTGCCATCACGGTGGTCGGCGGAGGGGATTCCGCCGCCGCCTGTGTTAAATTTGGACTTTCAGACAAAATGTCCCACATCTCCACCGGCGGCGGGGCTTCTCTCGAATTCCTTGAAGGGAAGATCCTGCCCGGCGTGGCTGCCCTGTCGGACGCTTAGGGTTTAAAATTTTCAACTCTCGCAAAGAATGATTCGTCCCCGTCTTGTCGCCGGCAATTGGAAAATGAACACGACTCCAAGCTTGGCCCGCGACCTTGCTTCTGCCATTGCACGCTATGCGCCCGAATTTCCACCGGTCGAAGTCGTTCTCTGCCCCCCCTTCACCTCCCTTGCGGCCGTTTGGGAAGCGATTAAAGGGACCACGATTCGTCTCGGAGCTCAAAATATGCATTTTGAAAGCGAAGGCCCTTTTACCGGCGAGATTTCCGGCTCCATGCTTCTTGGTTCAGGTTGTTCAGTAGTTATTATCGGCCACAGCGAGCGGCGCCAACATTTTAGCGAAACGGACCAAATCATAAATCGGAAGCTGAAAAAAGCCCTGGAACTTGGGCTTATCCCAATTTTCTGCCTGGGTGAAACGCTGGCCGAACGGGAAGGCGGCCGGACTTTTGAGGTTCTGCAACGGCAATTAACGGGAGGGCTGGATGGGCTCAATTTTAAGGAGAAAAATTTAATTATCGCCTACGAGCCGGTCTGGGCCATCGGCACGGGGGTGAATGCCACCCCCCAGCAGGCCGCGGAGGCGCACCGCTTTTTGCGCGAGAAACTTTCCGCCCATGTCGGTACTCCCACAGCCCAAAAATTGCATATATTATATGGCGGCTCGGTAAAGGCCGAGGTTGCCGACGGGCTTTTTGCCGAGGAGGAGATTGACGGGGCTTTGGTCGGCGGAGCGAGTTTGAAGGCCGCCGAGTTTGTGACGATAGTTAAAAAGGCAAAGTGAGTTAAGGAGGTTTTGTGTACACGCTGTTGATTATCTTGCATATTATCGTGGCGGTTTGTTTGATTATTTCGGTTTTGATGCAGTCCGCCAAAGGGGAGGGGCTGGCGGGGGCTTTTGGAGGCGGGACTTTTTCCTCCACCGTATTCGGCGGGCGGGGGGCGGCCACCTTTTTGGCCCGGGCCACGGCCATTTTGGCTCTGGTTTTTGCCTTGACTTCCGTTGGTTTGACCATGATCAAACCCAGTTCCAGTGCCGAAAGCGCCGTGCAGAAGGCGGCCGGAACGATTCCGATGCCCCAACAGCAAGCACCGGTGAACGTCCAGCAGGGACCGGATGCCCAGCCGGCGGCGGGCCAGCCGGCCGAGCCGAACGTTTTCGACCCGAACGCCCCGGGCAGCCAGAAACCGACCGAGCAAAAGTCCGCGACTCCGAAGTAATTCATCTGCAGGGCGGTCGTTGACCTCCCCTTCGGCTCCGGTTAAAGCGAGGTTTTAATTCCTCCCCTCAAGGGGAGGGAAATTCCATAAGGGTTGCTCTTTTCTTTAAAATTTGTTTACATTTGAGGGGCGCTGAAAGGATTTTGCCGAAGTGGTGGAACTGGCAGACACACCATCTTGAGGGGGTGGCGCCGTGAGGCGTGCGGGTTCGAATCCCGCCTTCGGCAGTTTATTGGCGGCAGTGAAAAGCCCCTCTACTAAGTAGCTTTTTGTCTATTGCTTCCCGATTAAAATCCCGTATTTTAGTTCTGATGTCGCCACAGAAATTTTTCCGTAAAACCGAATCGTTTGTCGTTATCGGTGAATAGGGACGTATGGACCGCAATTTAGGGCTGGAGTTGGTGCGGGTGACGGAGGCAGCGGCTTTGGCTTCCGCCGGGTGGATGGGGAAAGGGGATGCCCATCAGGCCGATGATGCGGCCGTGGAAGCGATGCGTAAGGCCTTCTCCGCCATACAGTTCTCCGGGGTTGTGGTTATCGGTGAAGGGGAGCGGGATGAAGCCCCGATGCTTTACATAGGGGAAAAACTGGGGAACGGAAAACCGCCCAAAGTGGATATCGCCTTGGATCCTTTGGAATGCACCAATTCGGTGGCCTTTGGCCGTTCCAATGCCCTATCGGTCGTGGCGGCGGCCGAGCACGGGCATTTCCTGCACGCCCCGGACACCTATATGGAAAAAATTGCGGTAGGCAAAGAAGCGGAGGAAGCGATCGATTTGTCCAAATCGGTGGAGGAAAACTTAAAAAACATTGCCGACGCCAAAAAACTGCCGGTGGAAAACCTGACCGTGGTGGTCCTGGACCGCCAGCGCCACGAGGAACTGGTGCGGCGGGTGCGCAAACTGGGCTGCCGGATTCATTTGATTCCGGATGGGGACGTTTCCGCCGCCATTGCCACCGCCCTGCCGGACTCCGGGGTGGACGTGCTTCTGGGAACCGGGGGGGCGCCGGAAGGGGTTTTGGCGGCGGCGGCTTTGCGCTGTTTGGGAGGGGGGTTTCAGGGCCGATTGGTTTTCAGAAACGAGGAGGAAATCAAGCGGGCTAAAAAAATGGGGGTAAAAAACGTGAACAAAATTTACACCTGCGAGGAACTGGCCCGGGGGGACAATATCATGTTCGCCTGCACGGGGGTGACGGACGGGGATTTGCTGAAAGGGGTGCATTTCTTTCCCGGAGGGGCGGAAACGCATTCCCTGGTCATGCGTTCCAAAACCGGCACCCTGCGATTTATCACCACCCGGCATCTGTTCGACCGGATGCCGGACTACGAATGAAAGGAAAAAACCATGCAGCTTAGAATAACCGCGCGCCATTTCGACCTGAATGGGAATTTGAAGGAATTCGCCGAAAAAAACTTTGCCAAGCTGGAGCGCTATTTTGAAAATATCGTCGATTGTCACTTGATTTTGACCAAGGATCGCTACCAGCAAGTGGCCGAGGGGACCTTGAAGGTGTACGGCACGCTCATCACCGCCAAAGTGGCCACCAACGACATGCAGGCCTCGATTGAAAAAGTGGCCGAGAAGATGGAAAAACAACTGAAACGGCACAAGGAAAAGCTGAAAATCAAAGATCAGAAGAAACTAAACCAGTTAAAAACGGAGGCGGGCAGGGCGGCCGACACGGAGGAAGAGGAAGAATGAACTCTTTGACGGTCGAGACCCTTTACAGTGAAAAAAAGGAGTATCTCGAACTGTCAGTTTTGACCGGTAATTCCGGCCTTTCCCGTCCGATTTTAAACAACGAGATTCACCGTCCCAGCCTGGCTTTGGCCGGTTTTACCGAACGGTTTGCCTCCAAACGAACGCAGATTCTGGGAGAAACGGAAATCGCCTTTTTGACCAGCCAGCCGCCGGATAAAAGGCGCGAGGCCTGCATGCGCCTTTTTTCCTTCAACTTGCCGGTGGTCATCATTTCCAAGGGATTGTCCCCTCCGCCGGAACTTTTGGAGGCGGCCCAAAAGACCGACACGGCGCTTTTGAGTTCCAAGCTGACCACCACCGAGTTGGAAAGCCGGCTCTCCGTCTTTCTGGACCACGCATTTGCCCCCACCACCACTGTGCACGGATCGCTGGTGGACGTCTATGGGGTGGGACTTTTGTACACGGGAAAATCCGGCGTGGGGAAAAGCGAAACCGCGCTTGATTTGGTGGAGCGGGGACACCGCTTGGTGGCCGACGATATGGTGCGCATCATCAAAAAAGCACCGGAAGTCATTGTCGGAACGGGGTTTGAGCTGTTGGGCCACCACATGGAAGTGCGGGGTATTGGAATCATCGATATCGAAAAACTCTTTGGCATCCGCTCCATCCGGTTGCAGAAACGGATTGAAGTGGAGGTCCGGTTGACCATCTGGTCGGAGGAGGAGCAATACGAACGGCTAGGCCTGGAGGAAAAACACACCACCATTCTGGGGGTGGAAATTCCGGTGGTCACCATTCCCCTCTCCCCCGGAAAAAATATTACCGTGATTTCCGAAGTGATCGCCATGAACCACATGCTGAAAGTGTATGGCGAGAATACGGCGGAGGGGTTCGCCCAAAGGCTGTCGGAGGAAATCCACCGCCGCAAAATGACCACACGCTACCTCGAAAGCGATTACGAGTAACCCTTTTAGTGTCGATACCATAAGGGGGATATGAGCCCAAAAACAGCGGAATGGAAGGTGGGGCTGGTCATCCTGGCCGCCATCACCTTGTTGATTTACGGAATCATCTGGATACGGGGAACCCGCTTCGGCCAGAAGACCTATTTCATGGCCGTGGTGTTTCCGAACGTCGGCTCCCTCTCTACGGGGGACCCGGTCTCCGTCTCCGGCGTTCTGAAGGGAAAGGTTCGGAAAATTGAGCTCTACCGGGGGGATGTACTTGTGCATTTCACCTTGGAAAACGACGTGATTCTGAAAAAAGATGCCCGTTTTACGGTGATGAACATCGGACTGATGGGGGAGCGGTTCGTTGCGGTGGAAACGGGGAAATCGGACACCCTTCTGCCGTTGACCCCTTACCCCCGCGGCTTTTACGACACCGGCATTCCGGAAGTGATGGGAATGATGGGACGGATGATGGACGAGGTGAAACAGTTGGTGGAGGCGTTGCGCGGCTCCATCGCCTCGCCGGGATATTTGGGAAAACTTACCTCCATCGTGGAACAGGCGGAGGAAACGAGTAAACGGCTGAATCGAATGTTGGCCAAGAATGAAGGGAAGGTTAACAACGCGTTTGATGACCTTTCCCGCGCCGCCAGCCAGTTAAAAACCACAATAGCCAAAAATGCCGAGTCGTTCGACTCCACCCTTGACAACCTGCACACCGCCTCGCAGAAGATCACCCCGCTGGTGGAGGGGCTCGATTCGCTCCGGCTTTCCTTCCGGCGCATTTCCGAACAGATAGAAAAGCAGGAAGGAACCTTGGGCAAACTGGTGTACGACCGCACGCTGTACGACCAGATGCGCAAAACCACCCGGGATTTGGATTCGCTGATTCTCGATGTCCGGCGCAACCCCCGGCGTTATTTGACGATTAAAGTGTTTTAATGCCCCACTCGTTTTACTTCGCCGTCCACAACCACCAACCGGTTGGAAATTTCGACCCGGTCATTGAGGATGCGTTTGAAAAGGCCTATCTCCCCTTTTTGCGGCTGGTTAAAAAATTCCCGACATTCAAGTTTGCCTTGCACAACTCGGGTATTTTGTACGAGTGGGCCGAAAAGCGAAAGCCGGAATTCTTCAACCTCATAGAGGAACTGCTGCACCAGAAACAACTGGAGCTTTTGGGGGGCGGTTTTTACGAACCGATTCTCCCTTCCATTCCTGAAACCGACCGGCTCGGGCAGATTTTGAAGATGTCGGACTATCTCGAAAAGCGCTTTGGCGTCCGGCCCAAGGGGCTTTGGACAACGGAGCGGGTTTGGGAACCGAATCAGCCCAAGACATTGGCCGAGGCGGGCATTGAATACACAATGCTGGATGATACCCTTTTTAAATATGCCGGGTACGACGGCCCCTTAACTGCCGGCCCGCTTTTGACCGAAGACGAAGGTCGTTCAATCTACGTTTTCCCGATTCTGAAGGAACTGCGCTACAAAATTCCCTTCGCCCCGGTCGAGGAGGTGACCCATCGGCTTTTTACCCAGCCGGAAAACCCAAAAAACTGGGTCTATGCCGACGACGGTGAAAAATTTGGCGTCTGGCCGAAAACGTTTGAACATTGCTACACGAATGGCTGGCTGGAGCGGTTTCTGGCGGAAGTCACGTCCCATACCAATTCGCTGGAAATCAAATTTTTCAGCGAAGCACTAACAGCACAAAAGACCGTCGAGCGTATTTATCTGCCGACTGCCGCATACGAGGAGATGCTGGAATGGGCGCTACCGCCCCGGCTGCAGCTGGAGTACGAAGCGGTCAGGGAGCAAATCAAGCTGACCGGCCACTGGGAAAAGGCCGCCCCCTTTTTCCGGGGCGGCTTCTGGCGAAATTTCTTGGCAAAATATCCGGAAGCAAACCAGATGCATAAGAAGATGCTTTTTGTAAGCCGCGGGTTGAACAAATTAAGGAGTAAACCGAAAGTTCCCAAGAAGGAATTTAAAGAGGCCGAAAACCTGTTATTCAAGGGCCAGTGCAACTGCCCTTATTGGCACGGGGTCTTCGGCGGGGCGTATTTGACCCATCTGCGGGCGGCGAACTACGAAGCCCTGATTGGGGCCCAAAACATTCTGTACGATTTGGAGAACAAAAAACCAGTGGTTGCCGTGGAAGAAGCTGACTTCGATGCCGACGGCCAGAAAGAAATTATTATTGAAACACCGGCGATTTTTTGTGTAGTGGACCCTCATCAAGACGGTTGTATCATTGAACTCGACTTTAAACCCAAGCGTTTTAATCTGCAGAACACGTTCACCCCCTATCCAGAGGCGTACCATAAAAAGTTGGGGCTTTCCGGTTCCACCTCGCCCGAACTGGCCACCATCCACACACACGTAAAAACGAAGGATAAGGATCTGGAAAAATACCTCCCGTGCGAGGGGGAAGCGATTTACCCCAATTGGAGCTTTCGCGAGCATATCGATGGTCACCCGTTTCATCTCTCGTACGAGCGCAAACTTGAAAAGCGGGAAACCTCCACCGCTGTTTTGCTCAAGGGAGCCGAACCGGCCGGTCTTTATATAGAAAAGCGAATATCCCTTGGAGCAAGTCGGCCTCGGCTGCGCTTTGAATATCGTTTGGAGAATACGGGGGCGCAAAAGCGGGAGTTAAAGTTCGCAAGCGAGTTCAACTTTAATTTTGAGGCGCCCAGCGCCGCCGACCGGTATTTCAAAATTAATGGGCAAAAACCCTCGCGACCCACGCTGGAGACCGAAGAACAACTTGGCAATGTAACCACTGTTGAAATGGTGGATGAATGGCGCAAACTGGCGGCTCGGTTCCAGTTTGAGCAGCCGGTCAGTTTTGAGCGCCACCCCATTTTCACGGTTTCGCTCTCGGAGGGGGGGGCGGAAAAGACCTATCAGGGTTCCAAGCTTTTGTTTGGATATCCCCTGCAATTGAAAGCCAAGCAGGTTATCGAATTGAATTTCGGTTTGGAACTGCTTTCCCTTTAGCTTAATTCTTCTTTACTTTCCCTTATGCCATTGGGTCTTTACATTCATTTTCCTTTCTGCTCTAAAATCTGCCCGTATTGTGATTTCTACGTCCTGCGGGAGTCGGAGGCAAAACGGGCCGCTTTTCTGCCCTATTACGAAAAAGAGTTGAAGCTGCTTTCCGAGAAAAAACCGGAACTTTTCAGCCAAAAACTGGGAACGATTTACTTTGGCGGCGGCACCCCTTCCCTTCTGGAAACGGAACAGTTGGCCGGGCTTTTAAAGCTGATAGAAAGTCGCTTCGACGTTTCGGATGACGCCGAAATCTCGCTCGAAGCCAATCCAAACGAACTTTTGGGAAATAAACCCAAAGAGTTTAGACGGCTTGGCATAAACCGTCTTTCCATCGGCATGCAAAGCTTGAACGATGCCGAGCTAAAACTGCTCGGAAGAGAACACTTCCCCAAACAAGCGGAAGAATCAGCTCAAAATGTTAGAAAGTCCGGTTTTGAGAATTTTAATATCGACTTGATTTTCGGCGTTCCCGGCCAGACGATTGAGGGCTGGCGGCAAACCTTGGAAAAGGCGGCCAAATGGCAGCCCGCGCATGTTTCGACTTACAGTTTAACCATCGAGGAACGAACCGTCTTCTATAAACTGCAGCAGGGGGGAAAGCTCGTGCTGCCACCGGACGAGCTTTGTCAGGAAATGTATTTGACGGGCATTGAATTCTTGGAACAAAACGGTTACGAACAGTATGAGATTTCCAATTTTGCCCGCCCCGGATTCCAATCCCGGCACAACCTAAACTATTGGCGAAGGAAGAACTATTTAGGCCTTGGCCCTTCCGCCCATTCTTTCTTTAAGAACCAGCGCTGGGCTAACGTCCGCAGTTTGCCTATCTACCAGCGCCGGCTGGATGCGGGAGAATTGCCTCTTGAATTCGAGGAAACCATCGACCAAAAGAAGGCCGTCGACGAGGTGCTGCTTTTGGGTTTGCGGCAAAAGGGTGGAATCCGCCTAAACGATCTTAAAAATGAATTCGGATATGACCTTGAAAAGGAAAAACAAACATTGCTGAACCGGCTGGCGGCCCAACGCTTCGCCCACAAGGAAAACGGCCAGCTGCGGCTTACCCCATTGGGGTTTTATGTTTCAGATCGGATAATTGCGGAACTTTTTCCGTAACTACCCCGACGGATTTCTCCGATACTAAGAATAGAAAGATGAGGCGACATCCTGTCTTTGATTGGCCGGATAATATGCCTTGTCGGAAGGCATTTCAACTCCTTTCTTATCGGGTATGGAACGGGTGACCGGCGACAGCAAAATAGCGAAGGATTTGGGCAAGATAATCGAAGGGGATGTGCTCTTTGACGAGCTTTCACGTCAGGAGTACGCCACCGCCGCATGCATTTTCAAAGTCCGCCCGCTCGGGGCGGTCTGCCCGAAAAACAAACGGGACATCGAGGCACTGGTCAAGTATGCCCGCGCTCATCAGATTTCGCTGACCCCGCGCGGCGGCGGCTCCAGCTTGTCCGGCCAGGCGCTGGGGAGCGGCATCGTGGTCGATTTCTCCCGCCATATGAACAAGGTGGTGAGCATCAATCCGGAAGAAAAAACCATCCGCGTCCAGCCGGGGCTGATTTACACCAAGCTGAATCAGGCCGCGGCCCAATACAACCTCTTCCTGCCGCCCGACCCCTCCAGCGGTGCCTACTGCACGGTGGGGGGGATGATTGCCAACAACTCGGCCGGCGCGCATACCGTCCTTTACGGCACGACCCGCGACTTTGTCGATTCTTTGGAGGCGGTTTTTTCGGACGGTTCATTGGTCGAGACCGGCAAACTGAAGAATAATTCGGCCCATTCTCTTGAGCTTGCAAGCATCCTGAAACAAACCGAGGGCTTGCTGCTCGCCAATCGTCAAACCATTCTCGATTCAACCATTAAAGTCAATAAGAACTCAGCGGGATACAACCTGGACGGAGCATTGAAAAGCGGTGGCATCGATTTCACCCAGCTTTTAGTCGGTTCGGAGGGGACGCTCGGAATTGTGACCGAAGCCACCTTCCGGCTTTTGCCCAAGCCGCCCCACCGCGCTGTAACGCTTTTGTATTTCGATGACTGGGAAAAGGCCTCGCAGGCGGTGGTGGAACTGCTGAAACTGAAACCATCCGCTTTAGAGCTGGTGGACGAAACCTTTGTGGCCTACGTGCGCAAAGGGCGGCGCGAGTTGCGTCCGTTTCTGCCGGAAAAATCGGCGGCGGTGATTTTGCTTGAATTTGAAGGCCAGTCGCCGGAGGAGGTGAAGGAGAAAATCTCCGTCGGCGAGCAAAGTGCGACCCCCTTTGCCCTTGGCACCCGAGCCGCCTTTCTTCCAAAGGAACAGCAGGCCCTTTGGGAAACCCGCAAGGCCGCCCTGCCGATTGTGTACAAGGCCAGCCCGGTCAAAAAGCCGATGAACTTCATCGACGATTCCGCCGTTCCGCCGCAGAACTTGGGGCGCTACATCAACGGACTGAAGCACATTATGGGCAAGCGCGGCATGGAGATGGTCATCTTCGGCCACGCCGGCAACGGCAACGTGCATATCACCCCCCTGATGGATCCACACGAGTCAGGATTCGAAAATCGACTGGTGGAAATCTCGGATGAAGCGTTCGATTTGACACTAAAACTGGGCGGCACCATCTCCGCCGAGCATGGCGATGGGGTGATGCGCGCCCCCTATTTGAAACGGCAGTATCCGAAAACCTATCCCCTGTTCGAACGGTTGAAAAAAATCTGGGACCCCGAAAACATTCTGAATCCCGGCAAAATTGTAACCGACCACAACCACATCCCGGTCAATATTCTTCGTTTTCCTAAGAAATTTGTCCAAACCGGCACGGTTTTCGACCAATCCCGCTGGAGAATAGAAATTGAAAAATGCCACGGCTGCGGTGCCTGTCGCAATTACTGCCCGGTGGCGGCGGAGACCGAAATCGAGCCCGCTACGGCCCGCGCCAAACCGAATTTGTTGATGGGGATCATCACCGGCGAACTTCCGGCCGGACTGCTTTTTGACGTGCGCCTCAAAAGCGTGGCCGATTTGTGCTTCAACTGCCGGCTCTGCCTTTCCGAATGCCCGACGGCTGTGAACGTACCCGATTTGGCGATTCTGGCCCGCACAGCCTACGCCGAAAAACATGGCCAGACCCTGCGCAACAAGGTGCTGTCCCATTCCGACACCAGTTCCCAGCTTGCTGCATTGTTGCCGAAGGTGACCAACTGGGCTCTTTCGCTCCGTCTCAACCGCGTATTTTTGGAGCGTATTTTGGGAATTCATCGCGACCGGGAATTTGCCCCGGCGGTCAAACCATTCCCGGTGAAACAAAAAACCGGCCATACATCCCAGCGCAAGGTTGCCTATTTTGCCGGCTGCTTTGCCCGCTTTAACGACGTGAACGGTGAAGCGCAGGCCACGCTCAAGGTGCTGGAAAAAAACGACATCGAGGTTTTCGTGCCGGAGCAGAAATGTTGCGGTATTGCAATGATAACGGTCGGCAGCGAAAAGGACGCCCAAAAAAATGCCCGCTTTAACGTGGAAGTCCTGGCGCCGCTGGTAAAACAAGGATACGAAATTGTCGCTTCTGCCCCCTCCTGCGCCTTGGCGATTTGTGAGGATTACCCCCGGCTTTTGAATACAGAGGACGCCCATCTGGTCAGTCAGGCCGCCAAGGAAATTCATCAATACCTTTGGGATTTGCATCAGCGCAAGGAACTGAACCGGAATTTCAAACCGGTCGATTTGCACCTGGTCTGGCACAACCCCTGCCATTCCAAGGCGCTGGGGGTGGAACGGGAACCGATTGAACTGCTGCGATTTATTCCGGGCGTTAAAGTCGAGGAAATTGCCGATTCCTGCTGCGGAATGGCTGGCACCTTCGGCTTCAAAACCGAAAACTTTGACTTGTCGATGAAAATCGGCAACAAATTGTTCGAGGAAATCAAGCGCACCGGAGTGGCCGCTGTCGCCACTTCCTGCGGCACCTGCAACATCCAGATAGCCCAGGGAACCCGCCTGCCGGTGCGGCATACCCTTTCCATTCTGGCCGAGGCCTACCGGGATTGAGTTTTAGGCCGGTTTTTTGCGTATAATTCATAGAGTGAAAAAGTTAATCATTTTTTTGATACTCTGCTTCTCGACGGCAACAGCCCAAGCCGATAAACTTCTGATTTATATGGACGGCAAGCAAACCGACCATTTAAAGGCCTACGGCGTGGCTTATTGGGTCTTGGGCCGCGGCCAGAACGTGGAGTGGTTGTTGAATTACCGCGGGGGCTCCTTTATGACCGACCCCGCGCCGGAGCTGGAAAAGCTCTGCCGTTTGAAGGGGGTGGCTTACGACCTTATCTCAACCGGCGACGCGGCCCAGATTTACCAGACGATTGAGGACAACAACATGGAAGTCATTCTTCTGGAAAAGACTCCCAAAATCGCCATTTACACCCCCCCCAACAAGGAACCCTGGGACGACGCCGTGACTTTGGCTCTGACCTACGCCGAAATTCCGTACGGCACCCTGTGGGACGCCGAAGTGATGGCCGGGGAGCTGGCCAAATACGACTGGATTCACCTCCACCACGAGGATTTTTCCGGCCAGTACGGCAAATTTTATGCGATGTACCGCAACGCCGACTGGTACCGGCAGGAAGTCGCCGCCAACCAGACGATGGCCCACCAGCTGGGATTTGCCAAGGTCTCCGAATTGAAAAAAGGGGTGGCCCGCGCAATCAAGGATTACGTAGCGGGCGGGGGGATGCTTTTTGCAATGTGCTCTGCCACAGAGACCATAGACATCGCCTTCGCCGCCGATTCGGTGGACATCTGCGACGCCGTCTTCGACGGCGACCCGCCGGACGCCGGTTACAACAGCGAATTAAACTTCAACAAAACTTGGGCTTTCACCAATTTCACCGTTTTTCCGGAGCCGTTTGAGCACCGCCGCTCGGACATCGACGTCACCTATGACCGCAGCCGCTGGGTGGCTAGCCCGAAAGCCGACTTCTTCACTCTCTTCGAGTTTTCCGCCAAGCTGGACCCCGTGCCGACGATGCTGGTGCAGAACCACAACGCCGCCGTGGCCGGCTTTATGGGGCTCACCACCGCCCTTCGCCGTTCCCTCTTGAAAAAGCACGTGACCATTCTGGGGGAGATTCCGGGCGTGGACGAAGTGCGCTACATCCACGGCAACTTCGGGCAGGGAACCTGGACCTTTCTGGCCGGCCACGACCCGGAGGATTACGAGCACCAGATTGGCGACCCGCCGACCGATTTGTCGTTGCACAAAAACTCCCCCGGCTACCGGCTGATTTTGAACAATGTCCTTTTCCCGGCCGCCCGGCAGAAAGAGCGGAAAACTTGAGGAAGCTCGGTTTTTCCGCCAATCGCCGAAACACGCCTATCGAGGAGGCGGTTGCCAAAGCGGCGAAATGGAAGCTGGAAGCAGTTGAAATCAATCTGAATCGGCCCGAATACTTTCCAGAGCATTTTGACGCCGGCAAAAGAACGGCCATACGAAAAGCGGCCGAAAAATCGAATATTCAACTGCTCCTGCATGCCCCGGACGACATCAATCTGCTTTCCCGTCACAAGAACATCCGCCTGGCGGGGGTTGAGCGGATAAAGGAGATGCTGGCTTTCGGAGAGGAACTGGGGGCCGTTTATTTCACCCTGCATACCGGCAAAGTCGGTCTGGTGGCGACCGGCTCCGGACGGATCAAAATTATGCAGCACCCGACCTTCAAGCCGCTGGCGGAAAATTTCCGCGACTCAGCCCTGCGGCTTTTGGAATTTTCCGATGGAAAGCTTGAATTGGGGTTTGAAAACACCAACCACTTCGAGGGGTTTTTCGAGGAAATCATCGCCTCCCTTTTGGAACAGACCAACTTGAATCTGACTTGGGACATCGGCCACTCTTTTGCGGAAACACCGGAAAAAGTGCAGGGGACCTTGAACTTTTTTTTCACCCATCTCCCCCGCGTGGGCGTGGTGCACCTGCACGACCGCAATGGAATTACTGATCACCTGCCGGTCGGCTCGGGCAGCATCCCTTGGACACGTTTCGGCGAGGTCCTGCAAACCGACGAGATATTCAAAATCATCGAAGTGAAGGATGCCGAAGCAATTGAAGCTTCCATGACCTATCTTGACAAGCTCGCTTTTGACCAAACCAGTTCCGCCCTTTCCACGCCCCAAAAATAGAAGATAGTCGCCGCCCTCAATAGAAAAGGCCTCCGGCAACGGAGGCCTTTTTGCTGACTTCAGCCCCTTGCCCGGACGCCGATAAGATTAAGGAGGGGTTTGCCTTATAAGGAGGGGAAGTATGCGTCTGTTCGGTTTGATTTTCGCTGTTTCTTTGCTGCCGCACTCCCTGCTTTTGGCCGGGACGGTCGAGGGGTGGCTTCCGGTTTTTCCCCCACCGGTGACGCTCCAAAGCGTGGAGCGCTACCCCACTAATTCCAAACCCGTAATGCCGGACACTTTTTACAAACCGCCGGCCACGGTCGTTTATCTCGTGCCGGCGGACGCGCAACCTCCCCAAAAACCTCCTCCCCCCTCCGTTCGCCCGAGAGTGGTTCAAATCAACCGTCGGTTTATTCCGGAGGTCCTGCCGGTGGTGGTGGGAACGACGGTCGATTTTCCCAACTTTGACCCGTTCTTTCACAATGCTTTCTCCTATTCCAAAACCAAAAAGTTCGATCTCGGCCGTTATCCTACGGGGAAATCCCGGGCTGTCACCTTCGATAAACCGGGGCCGGTGCGGGTCTTTTGCGAAATCCACTCCGATATGAACTGCGTAATCCTGGTGCTGGAAAATCCCTATTTCACCTATCCCGATGGGGAGGGACGCTTCCGTATTGAAAACGTGCCGGAAGGGGAGTACTTGTTGAAGGTCTGGCACAAAACCGGCGAGTGGGGCTCCCGTACGGTGACCATCCCAAGAGACGACACCGCTTCCGTCGACTTCCGAAAGGACCAATGAGGTTTTGGGCCAGTCGTCTGCAGCGGCAGTTGTTCCTCTCCGCTCTGGGCGTCATTCTGATTTTGGTTCTGTTCTCCCTCTTGACCATCTATAAATCAGCCAAAAAAGAGCTGACCGGTTATCTGGAAGAGGAACTGACCACCAGCTTTCCGGTTTCAAAAAAATTTCTGGAGCAGCGCCGGCGCTACCTCGAGGCGGAGACCCAGGTGATCGCCAATGATCCCCGCTTTTTTGCCGCCATTGCGGAAGGGGATCCTCCCACCGCCCAAGCCGAAGCGGTGCGGTTTCAAGCCATCGTCAACGCCGACTTGCTGGTGGTCACCGATTCAAAATCCAGGATTTTGGCCTCGGTCGTAACCCCTTCCACCCATACACCCAAAGAAAAGGACTTGGAAATTTTAAGAAAATTTGATTACGAAGACAAAGACGGCCTTTTGCCGTTGACCGGAGGGGTCTTTCAAATGGTACGAACCCCCCTGCGCGCTCCCGGCCACGGCGAAATCGGACAGCTCTTGCTCGGTTACGCCATCGATTCGGCCCTGGCGCTCCTGATTAAAGAAATTACTCATTCGGAAGTTTGCTTTTTTATAAACCAAAAACCGATAGCGACAACTTTGACGGCCGCTCGCACGGCGGAGCTGGCCCGCCACACGAGTGCCGTAAGCGACTTTGAAGGGGTGCACGAGCTTTCTATCGGAGATGAAAGTTACCTCGTTTTGCACCGCAACCTGGAAGAGGATTTTGCCTCCGAAACACCAATCTGGTATTACCTGCTTAAATCCGAGGATAAAGTCATCGCCCCCTTGATGAACCAGATTTTCCGTTCCTTTTTTCTGCCCGTGCTGCTTGGCACCCTGGTAACCATCCTAGGATCGTATCTTCTTTCAGTAAAAATCAGCCGCCGGCTGGAAAAACTGGTGGCCGGCGCACACCAGATAAGCTCCGGCAATCTGGATTTTACCCTTCCCCCTTTCAGCCGTGACGAAATCGGCCGGCTTTCGGAGGCCTTCAACCAGATGCGCATCTCGCTGAAAAACCGGCTCGCGGAGCTGAAGGAGGCCCATGCCCAGGCGATGCGGGAGGAGCGGTTGGGGATTCTCGGACGGATGGCTGCCACCATCATCCACGACTTCCGCGGCCCGATGCAGGTTATCCAGGGTTCGGCCGAACTGTTGGCCCTGCCCGACGAAAACCCGGAAAAAAGGGAGCGCCACAGCGGAATAATCATCCAGCAGGTGGACCGGATGGCCAATATGACCCAGGAGCTTTTGGACTTTGCCAAGGGAGAGACCCGCACCCGCCGCGTGGTTTTGGATATTGAAGACTTGCTGACCGAAATCAACTTTCAGGCGGAAGAACTTTGTAAAAACACTCCGGTGCGGATTGACGTGGAACTGAAAAAACCGTTTCAGCTCTGGGCCGACAAGGAAAAGATTTTGCGGGTTTTCATGAACCTGATCCGCAACGCCAGGGAGGCCATGGCAGGGGGAGGGGAAATCAAAGTAAGGGCCTATCTGGACCGAGTGGAGGGGGTCATCCAAGTGTCCGACAACGGCCCCGGAGTTCCCGCCGAACTGGCCGATCGATTGTTTCAGCCCTTTGCCACCTTCGGCAAACCCGGCGGCACAGGGCTGGGACTGGCTTTGAGCAAAAAAATCGTCGAGGAACACGGGGGAACCATTCAGTGCGATTCCGAACCGGGAAAGGGTACCACTTTCACCATCCGCCTGCCGGGGGGGGAACGGGTGGCCTTGGAAACAATGGTTTTCCCGGAAACGAGCAAAATTGTGATATAAGTGTTATATGAATCAGTCGTTAAAAACAGGCCTTTTGCTCATCCTCCTCGTTGCATGGAGTGCCGGGGTAAAAGCGGAAAATCCCCTCGAAGCGCATCTATTGGTCGACTTGGTGGGCCGTAATACAAGCGCCAAGGACCATGTCAACACCACCATGTTCGGCAATTCCAACTTCCATGCCCTCAGGATGCGGCTCTTTTTGGATAAGAAGGTTTCCGACAACTTCGAGGTCTTCAGCCAGTTACTTTCCGATAACGCCCGCTCACCCCGCATAAGCGGTGCCTACGTCCGCTTCAAATCCCAAAACCGCTGGCTGAACGCGGAAGCGGGGATGATTCGCAATCCATTCGGCACCTGGGGCCCGCGGACCTACTCGGACAAAAACTCGTTGATCGGGGTTCCGCTGGGGTACAATTACCATACGGCTGTAACCGAATCCCCTTTGCAAACGGACGTGGGCCAACTGCTCGCCAACCGTGGTTTGGGGAACGTTCCCAACAACAGCGGGTTTGTCTTCGGGCTGCCGTTTGTCTACGACGCCTGCTGGAACACAGGAATTTTGTTTTTTGGGGGGAACGGCACCATCGAATACATGGCCTCCGCCCTCTCCGGCTCGCTCACTTATCCCACTATAGAGCGCCGCCGCGGCCTCCCGCAATTTTCCGGCCGTTTCGGCTATTCCCCCTTTCTGGGGCTCAATTTGGGAAGCTCTTTCGCCTATGGGCCTTATCTCACCCGCGATCACCAATCCAAACTTCCCGCAGGCGCCGACTTAAACAAATACTGTCAAAGGCTTCTTGGTTGGGACCTAAGCTTTGAACGAGGAAAACTGGTTGCTTTTGGCGAGGGGATGATCAACCGCTGGACACACCCCTACCTGCCGGAGCCGTTGGACGCCTACACGTGGTATGTGGAAGGGACGTATAAGTTCGCCACCCAGTTTTACTTCGCGGCCCGTTACGACTGGATGGAGTTTTCAAAAATCAACGACCCTTCCGGCGGCCGGTCCGTTTGGGATTATCCGCTGTACCGGATCGAGACCGGGCTAGGGTACCGCTTCGACCGGAACGTCACCATCAAACTGGTGGGGCAGTTAACCCGCTTTCCCGGCCAGCCGCAGTTCAACGACGATATCGTCGCCACCCAGATTTCCACAAGTTTCTGACCTCAAAACATAAAGGGAGTTTCACTTAAGCGAAACTCCCCTGGAGGTCTGAAGACCTATGCTACTCCTTTAAAAAAATTATTTTCTCTTCTTTGTGGATTTAAGAAGCAAATTGATGATTCCCATTTGAATCCAAAGCCGGTTCTCGGCTTGGTCAAAAACCGCCGACTGGGGCCCATCCATCACTTCGTCCGTGATTTCCTCTCCGCGGTTGGCAGGCAGGCAGTGCAAAACAACGGCCCGCGGCGCGGCCTTTTTCAAAAGGGCGGAATTGACCTGGAAACCGGCCAGTTGCCGCCTTTTTTCATCGGCCAAGTGTTTCTGCCCCATCGAAGCCCAAACATCTGTGTATATCACTTCGGCGCCGGAAACTGCTTCATCCGGGTTGGAGGTGATGGTGATTTTGCTTTTTCCGGCTTTCTTCGCCTGTTCGATCAGTGATCGATCCGGCCAGGTAGCCTCCGAAGTGCCGATGCGCAAATCGATTGGAATCTGGGTGGCCAGCTCCAGCCAGGAATTGGTGATGTTGTTGCCATCCCCCAGATAGGCGATGGAGAATTTCTCCTTTTTCTTCAGCTTTTCGTAAACGGTCAGCAAATCCCCCAAAATCTGGCAGGGATGGGACAAGTCAGTCAAGGCGTTGATGACCGGACAGGAGGCCCAGCGGGCCAGTTCCGCCACGTCGGCCTGCGAATAGGTGCGGATGACGATTAAACCGACATAGCGAGAGAGCACCCGTGCCACATCAGCCACCGATTCCCGCTTTCCCAAATCGATTTCCTCCTGCCGCAAGTATATGGAATTCCCCCCAAGACGGGAAATGCCGACTTCAAAGGAGACCCGCGTGCGCAAGGAGGTTTTGTGAAAAATCAGGGCGGCTGTTTTGCCAGCCAGCGGTTTAGCTTTGAGCTTCCCTTTTTTGAAGGCAGAGGCGGTTTGCAAGACCGCCTGAATTTCTTTGGCCGAAAAATCGTGTACCTGCAAAAAATCCTTTTTCATAAGTATTGGATGTCCTCTTTTTTTATGTTATAGAATGTAGCGGCTCAAATCCTCGTCTTCCACTACATGCTTCAGCGTTTTCTCCACCACTTCGGCGGTGATTTTGAGCTTTTTCAGCTTGGGGTCGGGTGCCCGGAACAGGTATTCGTCCAAAAGTGCCGTCATCACCGTATGCAGCCGCCGGGCGCCGATGTTTTCGGTCCGTTCGTTGACCGTGGAAGCCGTTTGGGCGATGGCCGAGACGGCGTCGTCGCTGAAACTGACTTCAATCCCCTCCGTGGCCAAAAGCTCCGTGTACTGCTTGACCAAGGCGTTTTTCGGTTCGGTCAAAATCCTAACAAAATCCTCGGTGGTCAAACTGTCCAGCTCCACGCGGATGGGAAAACGCCCCTGCAGTTCCGGTATCAAATCGGAGGGCTTGGCGGTGTGAAACGCCCCGGCGGCGATGAAGAGAATATGGTCGGTTTTCACCATTCCGTATTTGGTCGTCACGTTGGAGCCCTCCACAATCGGCAAAAGATCCCGCTGCACCCCCTCGCGCGAAACGTCCGGCCCGGTCTTGGCCTTCTCCCCGGCGATTTTGTCGATTTCGTCCAGAAAAACTATGCCGGAGTTTTCAACTCGGTCGATGGCTTCTCCGATAACCTCGTCCATATCGACTAATTTTCCGGCCTCTTCTTGCGTTAAAACCCGCTGGGCTTCCTCCACGTTCATCTTCCGTTTTTTGGTCTTCTTCGGCATCATCCCGGAAAGCATTTCCTGGAAATTGGTCCCCAGTTCCTCCATTCCCATCGGGGTGAATACCTCCACCATCGGGAACGCCTGCACGGGAAGTTCCACCTCCACCGGCCGCTTGGCCAGCCTCCCTTCCCGCAGTTGCACGCGCAGCTTTTCACGGGTCGAATCTCCGTTGCCCCCCTCTTCCGGCGTACCGGGGACGGCCGACGGGCGGGCAGGCAATAGTATGTCCAAAATCCGTTCTTCCGCCTGGCGAGCGGCCTTTTCCTGCACACGATGCGACATCTCCTTGCGCACCTGCGCCACGGCCAAATCCGCCAAATCCCGCACGATCGACTCCACGTCCCGCCCCACGTAGCCGACTTCGGTGAACTTGGAGGCCTCCACTTTGATGAAGGGGGCGTTGGCGAGAAAGGCCAGCCGCCGGGCAATTTCGGTCTTCCCCACGCCGGTTGGACCTATCATTATGATGTTGTTCGGCATCACCTCTTCCCGTAATTCCTCGGAAAGCTGCTGTCGCCGCCAGCGGTTGCGCAGCGCAATCGCGACCGCCCGTTTGGCTTTCTCCTGTCCGACGATGTATTTATCCAGTTCTTTGACGATTTCTCTTGGTGTCAATTCTTTCATAATTCTTCAACCGTGATTTTGTCGTTGGTGTAAATGCAAATTTCGGAGGCGATTTCCAGCGAGCGGCGGACGATTTCCTTGGCCGGAAGCTTGGAGTGAGCGGCCAAAGCCCGCGCCGCCGAAAGGGCGTACGGCCCGCCGGAACCGATGGATACGATTTTGTCGTCCGGCTCGATGACGTCCCCGTTGCCGGAGATGATTAGGGCCTGCTTGGAATCCAATACAGCCAAAAGGGCCTCCAACCGGCGCAGGTAGCGGTCGATGCGCCAATCTTTGGCCAACTCGACGGCCGCACGGGAAAGGTTTCCCTTAAATTCCTCGATTTTCGCCTCGAAGCGTTCGAACAAAGTAAAGGCATCCGCCGAAGAGCCGGCAAAACCGGCCAAAATTTCCCCTCCGGCCAGCCGCCGCAGTTTTTTGGCGTTGTGCTTGACAATGGTGTCATCGAACGTGACCTGGCCATCCCCGCCTAAGGCCGCCTTGCCATCCTTTATGACACCCACAATAGTTGTTGCGCGAAACATCATTTAACCTCCTGTCGAGCAATATAATGCTTTTGAGGTAAACGGTAAGGACGACCAGCCGACCGCCTCTACATCCATCAATTGGAGAAACGACTATAAATATTACCGGCGGGAAAACTTTTTATGCTGCTCCTTCAGCCAATCCGGGTCAACAGCCGTGTAAATCTGGGTGGTGGAGATTTTGGAATGCCCTAAAAGCTCCTGTAGCGAACGCAAATCGATTCCTCTTCGGTATAAATGGGTGGCGAAAGTATGGCGGAGGGAGTGAGGAGAAATATCCGGTCGACCGTCCACGGACAGAAGCGCTTTTTTGGCCATCCGGGCAATGCTGCGGCGGGAGAAGACCGTCCCATCTTCTTTGCAGAAAAGAGATTCAAAATTACCTTTTGATTTAACTTTCAACTTCTCGCAAACAGTAAGATATTCCCCCACCGCACTGGCCGCCTTGTCCGTCAAAGGCACGCCGCGGACTTTTCCTCCTTTGCCCAAAACCTGTACCCAGCGCCGTTCCAAATCAACATCCTCCCGTTTCAAGGTCGAAAGTTCCCCCAGCCTCAACCCAGAGGAATAAAAAAGCTCCAGAATGGCCCGGTTTCGGGCCTTTTCAAAGGCGGTATCACCGGGAACAAGAGCGTCGTCAAAAAGTTTTTCCACCTGCCGCTCGTTCAAGCTTTTGGGCGGCCTTCGGAGGAATTTGGGGGAGGAGATACAAAGAGACAAATCCTCCGCGCCCCGTTCCGTGCGATAGAGAAACTTGAAAAACTGCCTTAGGGTGGAGGCCCGTCGGGAAAGGGTCCGGCTGGATTGCCCGGCTACAGCCCCCAGTCGGGCGAAGTATATGCGAAAACTGTCCGGACCAATTTTATCAGGCGCAAATTCCGCCCCAAAGTTTTTGTAACCGAGCGATTCAAAAAAGAGTGTCAAATCCTTCTGATAGGCGTTCAACGTATTGGAAGAAACGTTTCTCTTTTTTAAGTGAGTTAAAAATTCCCCCAGAACCGAGCCAATCGATTCGGCGGGCATGCTACGCCACCGGCGCGGCCGCCGGAGTCGGGGCAACTTCGGTCTTGCAAACCGGGCAGAGCAAATATTCCCCTTTGGCCTTGGTTACCTTTGCCAGCATATAATTCGAGTCCCCTTTCGGGCAGGCGGTCGGCATGGGGCGATCCCAAGTGGCAAACTTGCATTTCGGATATTTGGAGCAGGAATAGAAAATCCGCCGGCTTTTGCTGCGGCGCTCCACCAGCTCGCCGCCACATTTTTCGGGACATTTCACCCCGGTTGACTTGACCAGTGCTTTGGTGTTTTTGCAGTCGGGATAGGCCGAGCAAGCAAGAAAGGTGCCGTAGCGGCCCCGCTTGACGACCATCGGCGAGCCGCACTTGTCGCACTTTTCGGTGACTTCTTGGGCCTCTTCCGAACCCTCCAGTGGTTTCGTCGATTTGCACTCCGGATAACCGGAGCAGGCCAAAAACTTCCCGTGCCGTCCCCAACGCACGACCATCGGCCGGCCACATTTTTCGCACACCTCATCCGACTTCTCCTGGGTTGATTTGCGAATCTCCTTCTCCTTTTTCCTGGCCGCCGCCAGGTCCTCTTCAAACGGCTCGTAGAAATCCTTCAAAACCTTCACCCAGTCATCCTTTCCATCCTCCACCGAATCCAGCTCCTCCTCCATTTCGCGGGTGAATTCGTAATCAAAAATGTCGGGAAACTCCGCCACCAGAATCCGGTTCACGGTTTTTCCCAAATCAGTGGGGGTAAGCCGCCGCTCTTTGACTTCGACGTAATGCCGGGTCTTGATGGTGGTGATAATGGACGCGTATGTGGAAGGCCGGCCGATGCCGCGCGTTTCCAACTCCCGCACCAAAGCCGCCTCCGTAAACCGGGCCGGCGGTTTGGTGAAATGCTGGGCCGGCTCCAGTTTGTTCAAGGAAAGCGGCGCGCCGACTTTCAATACCGGAATTTCAAACTGCTCGTCATCCTCACCGTTCTCGTCCTTCAACTCCTCGTATACCGCCAGAAAGCCGGGGAACTTAAGATTCTGTGACGTGGCCCGAAATAGATAGTCGCCGCCGGCGACTTCCACTGTGAGGGCATCGTAAACAGCGGAAGCCATCTGCGAAGCCAAAAACCGGTTCCAGATAAGCTCGTACAGGCGGAATAAATCTTTGTCGAGGTACTTTTTCACCGCGGACGGCGGATAATCAAAGTAGGTCGGGCGAATCGCCTCGTGGGCGTCCTGCGCCCCTTTTTTGGACTTGTAAAAGCGCGGCTCCTCCGGCAAATACTCCTTGCCGTACTGCCTTTGGATGAATTGAGCGGCCCCCTCCCGGGCCTCGTTGGCCACCCGCACGGAGTCGGTGCGCATATAGGTGATGAGACCGATTGTCTCGCCGCCGATTTCCGCCCCTTCATACAACCGTTGGGCCAAAGTCATCGTCTTGCTGGTGGAAAAGCCGAGCCGCCGGCTGGCATCCTGCTGCAGGGTGCTGGTGATATAGGGGGGGTACGGGTTTTTCTGCCGCTCTTCAATTTTCTGGTCGGAGACGGCGTATTTTTGCTTTTCAATGTCGGATAAAATCTTATCGGTTGCCGCCTTGCTGCCGAGCTCAAAGTTTTCCCCTTTGATTTTGACCAGTTTGGCGGCGAAAACATCCTTCTTGGTGGTTTCAAAAAACGCTTTGACGGACCAGTATTCCTTTGGGACGAACTTTTCAATTTCCTCTTCCCGCTCGCAAACAAGCCGCAGGGCAACCGACTGTACCCGCCCGGCGGAAAGCCCGCGGTGCACGGTCTTCCACAAAAGGGGGCTGATTTGATAACCGACGAGACGATCCAAAATCCGGCGGGCCTGCTGGGCCTCCACCTTGTGAACGTCGATTTTCCCCGCCTCGGCAATCCCCCGCTTGACCGCTTCCTTGGTGATTTCGTTAAATGAGGCCCGCAACGGCTTTTTGAGCTTCAGTTGTTGGGCCACATGATGGGCGATCGCCTCCCCCTCCCGGTCCGGGTCCGGCGCGAGATAGATTTTGTCTGCTTCTTTTGCCGCTTTTTTCAGTTCACTGATGACTTCCTTCCGCTTGGCGACAACTTCGTATTCCGGCTCGAATTCGTTTTCCACATCCACTCCCAGCCGGCTTTTGGGCAAATCCATGATGTGCCCTTTGGTCGCCAAAACGGAAAAGTCACGCCCCAAAATCTTTTTCAAGGTCTTGGTCTTGGTGGGCGACTCGACGATGACTAAGTTTTTGGCCATAAATTAAACGTAAACCCCCGAAAAATATTACTGCCGCTCAAATTCTATCTTGCCGGAAACGAGCTCTTCCAGAGCCGCTTCGGCCACCCGATGGGAGGGAAGCTCCTCTTCCATCGGTACAACCCCTTCTTCATATTTCTTGCGCGTGCGATTCAGCCAGCGGGCTGTTTTCGCCGCGCGGATGACCGCTTCGTATCGCGTACCGGATGTTTGAACCACTTTCTCCAAGTTGTTGAAGTTCATCTACTCTCCTTTGTTTTAATCGACAGAAGCCGGGTAAACTCCAGTTCTGGTTGCAACCCTGCATTTCTACTTTTTGTTCCCATCGGGCATCCGCAGCGGGCGGGAAAGTTCCGCAGTAAGTATTGCTTCCAACCGTTTTACGCTCTCCGTGACCGTTTGGTTCACAATCCAATAATCGTACCGCCGGGCGGCCGCGATTTCCCGTTTGGCCTCGATCAGCCGTTTTCGCAGTTCCGCTTTCGATTCGGTCCCCCGGCCGGACAGCCGGGTTTTTAGCGCTTTCCAACCGGGGGGGAATATAAAAACCAAAACCGCTTCCGGGAAAACCTTTTTTATCGCCCGCGCCCCCTGCCGGTTGACGTCGAGAAGAACCACCTTCCAGTTTTTTTTCGATTTCAAGGGGGCCGCGGGCGTGCCATAGTAATAGCCATGGATTTTGGCCCATTCCAGAAGCTTTCCTGTTTTTCGCAGCCGCAAAAATTCCTTTTCCGAAATGAAGTGATATTCCCGACCGTTTTTTTCCCCCGAGCGTGGCGGTCGCGTCGTCACGGAGGTGGAAAATCCGAACTGCGGGTGCTTTTTTAGAATTTCTTTGACCAACGTCGTCTTTCCGGCACCGGACGGAGCCGAGACGACGATATACAGCGGTTTGGGCAAACTTACTCCACGTTTTGAACCTGCTCGCGCAGTTTTTCCAGTTCCTCTTTGACGGCGATTACTCGCCGGGCGACGGTGGCCGCCAGTGCCTTGGAACCGAGCGTGTTCACCTCCCGCCCCATTTCCTGCAGAAAAAAACCCAGCCGTTTGCCGACCGGCCCGTTGGCCGATACCGCGGCGTCAAACCCCTCGATATGGCTTTTCAGGCGGACAATTTCCTCGGTAACATCCGAACGCTCCGCCATCATAGCCACCTCCTGCTCCATCCGAACGGGGTCGTACTTTCCTTCCCCCAAAAGTTCCTTGATGCGCGTCTCCAGCCGCTGGCGGTAGGTCTCCTTGTGGGCTGGAATTTCCTTTTCGATTTCCGCCACTTCTCGGCTAATCAAATTCAAGCGGCTTTTGAAATCCTCCGCCAAGCGCCGTCCTTCCTCCCTGCGAGCGCGATTCAATTCGTCAATCGCCTTGGTCAAGGCCTCTTGCACGAGTTCCAAAGCCCCTTCCGGCGCTTCCCCCAAATCCTCCTTCACCCACCACGGCAAATAGAGCAAATCCTCCACCTCGAGATCCCCCTTCAGCTTGAATCTCTTTTTGGCCGTCTTTAGCCAGTCCAGAAAGGCCTTAACTTGGGACGGATCGAAGGCCCAGGCCGGGCGGTCTTTTTCTTCCCAACGGACACTGACGTTCACCTTCCCCCGTTCTAGCTTGGAAGTCAAATACTCCCGCAGGGTGAACTCTAGCCCGTACAAGAATCGCGGCAGCCGAAAAGTGAGTTCCAGAAAACGGCTGTTTAAAGAGGAAATTTCCGCCGATACGCGGTGTCCGTCCCTCTCCACTTCTGCCCGGCCGAAGCCGGTCATGCTCTGCATAAGAAAAAAGAAGTTACAAATCCAAACCGCTTTGTCAAAACAAAAACTTTCCGGTCGGGCTTTTACACGGGGAATTTGACCCCGGATTGGATGGAGGATAAATTGCGGCATGCTGCTGTATCCGCTCTTGACCGGCTGGGCCGCGCGCGAATTGGAGCAAAAAATCAAAAAAGCGCGCCTGGAGTCCGTCCGCGCTTCGGAGAGCCGGAAAACCGCTTGGCTGACGTTTTTTGACGCCCGTCAGGCCCTCGAAAAGAAAAAATTCCACCTGTTTTTCTCTTTTCAATCCGGTTGTCAGCTCTTCTTTTTTGCACCGGCTGCGGAGGCGAAAACCCGTTTTGGATGGGAAAGTTTTGACACCGAGTTGGGCGGCGCCTACCTCAAGAATGTCCGCCAGCAAGGCAGTAACTCGATAGTCGAAATCTTGTTCACCTGTTCTGATACGTCGCCTAGCGATGATTTTTCGCTTCGCTTTATTCTTTTCGGCAAAGATACTCGTATGGAGTTTTATCAACCGGCCACCGATGAAAAACCAACGAAAAGCTGGCCAATCTCCGTTGAACATTCTCCCAGAAAGGAAAACGGGTTTGAACTATCGCTTTCCAGTGCGGAAAAATTCCTGAACGATAATCCGGAAACATCGCTGGACGAAGCGTTGCGCAAAGCCCTTCGAATTCCTTCCTTTCTGGCTTTGGAGCTCCTGCAACGCGCCCAAATCGATGGACAAACCAATTTTGGTTCACTGTCCGCTGAACTAAAGACAGCTCTGCGGGCAGCCGTCCGGTTGCTGTTTGAAGCAGAGAATTTTGCGCCAACCCTCTATTTCGAAAAAGAAAAACTGAAAGGCATTTCACCGTTTCCGCTTTCATCCGTCAAAGTGGAAAACCAAAAGCAGTTCGCCTCGTTTCTTGATTCGTTTTCCTATGCCGCCGTCTGGAATAAATTGAAAAAATATGAAAAGAAACTGGAAGCCGAAAAAGAGGATTTGGAAAAGCGCAAGGAGAAAATCGAAGCCGAATTGAAAAGCTACGAGAATCCCGAACGCCTGCGACAGATGGGGGACTTGATTCTATCGGCCAAGGATAGAATCCGCCCGCGTGCATCCGAGCTGATTACTGAAAACTGGTACGAAAATCCGGCGGTTGAAATCCGCATTCCGCTTGACCCGGCCAAAACGGCCAGGCAGAATGCCGCGGTCTATTTCTCCAAATTTCAAAAGGCGGCGCGGGCCTTGAAACTTTTACCTGAGCGAATCAAAGAGACCGAAGCGGAATTAGAAAAAGTCGACAAACTGCTGAAGCGGATTGCCGTGAAAGGAATGGCGGAAGAAAAGTGGCTCTTGGCACAGGAACTGGAAACTCTGTACCCACCTCCGGCTGTAGCCAAAAGACAAAAAGCCAAGGAAAAACCGCAAATCGGCTGGACGTTTTGGACGAAAGACGGTTTTAAATTCCGGGTCGGACGCAATTCGGAGGAAAACGACCGGCTGACCTTGCGCGAAGCAGGTAAGAACGATTTGTTTCTGCACGCCTCCCAATCCCCCGGCTCGCATGTGATTCTGGTGGCCGAAAAACGGCCGTTTTCAAAAGAGGCAATCTTGGAAGCCGCCGCGGCGGCGGCTTACTTTTCCAAAGCCCGCCATTCGACCAAGGTCAACGTGGACTTCGCCGAGGTGCGCTACGTCCAAAAACCCCGCAAGGCCAAACCGGGGTTGGTGGTCTTGATACGCTCAAAATCGGTGATGGTGTACCCGAAAAAACCGGAAAGGCAGAAGTGGCCGGATAAAGAATAGGGACTCAGTACCTTGAGCCCCTACGATTCCTAATGAAAGAATCTTAAAAAATCAGCCACTTCTTTTTCTTTTTGTCCTTCATTTCGCGGGTCGGTTCTTTATCGTCCAGAATCAAGTCATCCTTGCCGAACATTTTCAAAAGCAGCTGGTCGGTCGCTACCGCCTCCGCCTCGGATTCCTCCGGGACGGTGACAAAAACCGGCGGCTTGGAGTTGTTTTCACCGTCGGCTTCAATCACCCGCACCAAAACCACGGTTACGTTGTCGTCCCCGCCATTGGCGTTGGCCCGTTCAATCAGGGCAGCCGCCGCTTTTTCCAGGGAAGAATTGGCGAGCAAAATTTCCAAAATTTCGTCGTCCGTAATCATGCCGGAAAGACCGTCCGAGCAGAATAAATAAACATCCCCCGTTTTGACCGGTTCCAAACTGACGTCCACCTTCACCGCCGGACGGATGCCCAAGGCGCGGGTGATGAAGTTGCGGTCGGGAAAGTTCTGCGCTTCCTCGGCTTTCAACTCACCGGAGGCGATGAGCTCCTCCATCCAGGAATGATCCACGGTCAGCCGGCGGATGACTGAATCGCGCAAAAGATAGCAGCGGGAATCCCCCACGTGGCAGATGGCGAACTGCCCGGGGGTGAAGACCCCCGCCACGACAGTGGTCCCCATCCCGCGCATCTTGACCGCCTGCGCGGAGGCCCGGAAAATCCGCCGGTTGGCCAGCCGGACTCCCCGTATCAGGTTTCGGACGGTGGGGGAAAGCTCTTTTCCAAGATTGTCCGGCAGGTAATCCGCCCCCGGCGGCTCGACGACCATAATCTTTTCCAAAGCATCCACGGCCGCCCGGCTGGCCACCTCCCCCGCCTTGTGCCCCCCCATCCCGTCGCAGACCGCCACCACTCCCCGTTCCGGAAGGGTCATAAAGCTGTCTTCGTTCTGCTCTCTTTTCCGCCCCACGTCGGAGAGGGCATAAACATCCAATTTCAAACGCGCTCCTCGCTATCTTTACTTAAGTACGATCCAACCCAAAACCAAGAATAAAATTATAATTCCGCCAATAATCCAGATAATTTTTTGCTCGAAAAACTGATTTTTCGGCTCTTTCCCCATCCGCGGTGGGGCAAAATCGAGCCGGTCGCCGGAAGCCAGCCGGAAGATGGTCGGCGCTTTCTCGCTCAAAATGCCGATTTCATCCCCCACTTGGAGCGGGAATCCCTTCTCCGGCTTGATTTTTTTTCCGTTCACCATCACCCCCAACTTGGAGCCGACGTCGATGATGGAAAAATTGATCCCCCCTCCGCCAGGGGCAAAAATGTTCGACCAGAAAAAAGAGGCATGGCGGCGGGAGATGGAAGTATCCAGCTCCCCTTGTTCATCTTCGCGGACAACGATTTCGTTCGCCTCTTTATCCCGCCCGATTTTGGTCTCCCCGGATTTCAATTGGAAGCGGCGGCCGGCCAATGGCCCCCAGACCGCCAAAAGATAGTATTCGTCCACCCGCCCGGACATTTCAAAAGCGTCGCTTGCTTTGGTTCGGCCCGGCATTGCGGCTATCATTGTTTTTTCGGAGGCTGTATCGTGGGAAGCGGTTACCAGGGGAGGAGGGGGCGCCGGATGTTTGACCTGCGGAATCTTGCTGGTGGGGACCTCCCGTTCCGGCTCCCGCACGGGCGGGATAGGGTGGGGAGTTGGCGGTTCCGGCTCCCGCTGCGGAGGGACTGGAGGGGAAACCAACGGCTCCGCTTCAGGCAGGGGTGGCACGAAAGGAGTCGAAACGACCGGCGGCGGCTCCAGTGCCAATCCTTCCATCTCCTCCGGCAACCGACTGAACACCAGAACGTACGGGCCGATTTTTATTTCATCCCCGTCTTTCAAGACCTGTTCGGCGGAAACTTCCGCGCCGTTGACGAATAGCTGCGGAAAGGCCCCCACCGGTTTGATGAAAAACTGCTGTCCCTTCGGCCAGATGACCGCTTCTTCTTTTCCCACCGTCCAGTCGTCGATTTTTACGTCCGCCAGCCGGTCGGAGCCGACCCGCAGGTTTTTCGCCTCCAGACGAAAAATCTGAATGATTTCGGAATCTTTTTTTAGGACAATTTTGGGCATGCGCCCCTACCGGCTGGAACTGGTGTTTCGGCGCAGGGTGCAGGGCAGCATTTTTCCCTGTCCGGCAACCACGGCAAATTCCTCGGAAAACGGCTCAAAGCCGGGGGGTGAAACCGTGACTCGATACATCCCCCCGGATAGATCCGCAGCGAAAGTTCCATTCCCGTCCGTTTTCCCCTGCGCCACGATCTCCCTTGTCCGACGGCTGCGGATGGTCACGGGCACGCCGGAGAGGCTGTTGGCCCGCTCATCCTTGACAACAATGCGGGTGCGGGAGTCGAGCGCTTTGGTCTCCGGCTTTTCGCCCGGCGGCGCAATTGAACGCGTACCTCCCTTGCCGGCCGGCTTGGCATCCGGCGGCTTCTCCGCCAAGGGAGTCGTGCCGGTCGGCATCAATTCCGCTGCATAAATCGCCTCCGTGGCCGCCCCCACGTCCAACGTAACTTCTTTCGACTGATGCCCGGAAAGGGCAAATCGTATCCTTTGCCTGCCGTAGTCCAGCAAAATTTTCGGGTTCTGGGCCGTGTTGCCGACCGGCGCAGTATCTTTCCCCAAAAAGACAGAGGCGCCGGAGGGGTTGCTGCGAAATTCAATTTCTTTCCGGAAGTAGCCCGTGATGCTGAAATTTAAGGAGGGGGTTCGCCCGGGAGTAAAACGCCACAGCCGAGCATCCGTCATCTCCGCCGTCTCCCGCAGGGGGTCCAGCTTGAAGCCGGAGAGTTCCCCGCCGTTTGGTTCTTTCAGTTTCAAATCGAACGGTTCGGAGAGTTTCCAGCGAACAGTCATGGGGGTTTTGCCCAATTCGGAGCCATTAACCATCACCGCCGCCCCCGACGGCACGGAAGCCAACTGAACGGGGGCTTCAAACGCGTAGGAAAGACTCTTTTTCTCTTTCTTGGGATAGGAAAGATGGGCCATCAAATCCGGCAAGCCTGGTTTGCGGAAAACCAAGTCGTGTTCCCCTTCCGGCAGATCTTTCAACTCCAGGGGCGTCACCCCCTCCTGCTTTTCGCCGTTGATAAGTACCGCCGCTTCGGGGGGGATTGTGGTCAAAGTGACGGTCGCTTTGGCAAACAGGATAAACCAAAGCGCCGCCGCGGCCAGAAGGACGCCGGCGGCGATGCCGATGGGAAGAATCGGGCTTTTCTTTTTCCCGGCCACCTCCGGGGGTTTCTTCATGGGACGGGGAACCGGTGCGGCTTTGAGCATCGTTGGCGCCTCCGCCGGAGGTTTTTTGGCTTGGGTCTTGACTTCAATGGCCGAGGCAGCCGGATCAACGCTTGCGGCCGCCTGCACCACGTCCTTGACCGACACCTCCTCTACATCTTTCACGCCGTGGAATTGAACTTCTTTAGTGGCGATAATCTCCTTGGATTTGTCGGCAATCCGCTTGAGCGTATCCGTGGTGTCTTCCTTGGGGGGCCGCTCCTCCGGGCGCAGCATCAAAAGGGAATTGACGAAGCGGCCAAGCTCCGCCTGCGGCGATTCCAACGGGGAGGTGCGCTGGTAGTTGTACAAGTCGACGTACATCTCTCCGGCCGACTGGTAACGCTCCAGGGGGTCCTTTTTCAATGCCTTCATGACCACCCGTTGCAAGGGGACCGGGACGTTCTTTTCCAGCAGCGGTTCGGTATCCACGCGGGCGGAGACAATATTTTTCATCACGGAATAGTCGGATTCTCCTGAAAAGAGCTGGCGGGTGGTCAAAACCTCATAGAGTGCAATCCCCAGGCTGAAGAGGTCCGAACGGGCGTCGATTTTCTTTCCTTCGAGTTGCTCCGGGGACATGTAGTTGACTTTCCCTTTCAAGATTCCGGTGCGGGTCTCCTTGGCCACCCGCTGGCGGGCCTTGGCGATGCCGAAGTCGATGAGCTTAACGTCGCCGGAGACCGACATCATGACGTTGGAGGGGGAAATGTCCCGGTGGATGATGTTCAAGGGATGCCCCGTGCGGCGGTCCTTGGCCTGGTGGGCGTAATCCAATGCCTTGCACACCTCGGCAATGATATGCACCCCCAAATCCCGCGGGAAAAAGACCTGGTCCCGTTCGCAGCGTTCGAGAGCCGAACGCAAATCGATTCCCTCGATGTATTCCATGATCAAAAAGACCCGCCCCTCGTCCGTTTTGCGCAAGTCCAAGACTTGGATAATGTTGGAGTGGGCCAGTTTGGCGGTGTTCATCGCTTCGTCGGTGAACATGTCCATATACTGCTGGTCGCCGACCAAAGATGGGGCGATTTCCTTGATGGCGACCGGTTTGTCCAAAGTCAAATCCCAGCCATAATAAACGATGCCGAAGCCGCCTTCTTTAAGCTTGCGGATAAGTTCGTATTTTCCGTCTATTAAAACTCTTGTCATTTCCCCTCAAGGTAGTTTATCGGCAGATGGTTGTCAATTATTGCCCAATTGTTCCATCCGATTCGAATGCCGGTTTTTGCTTATATTCGCGTCTGGAAAGAGAATTGTAGCGATGCCGCTTTTGACCAAATCGATTTACGACCCGGTTGAAAAATCGGACGGTGTTCGGATTCTGGTGATGACGCTCTGGCCCCGCGGTTTTAAAAAGGGAGGTTTTGACCGCTGGGAGAAATCTTTGGGCACTCCGATTGAGTTAATTCGGAAGTACAAAGCCGGCAAAATCGAATGGCCGGCCCTCAAAAAAGAGTATAAAAAAGGGATGATCCGACAAAAAGAGCTTTTGACAGAAATCGGAATGTTGGCCAAAACAAAAACAGTCACCCTCCTCTGCGCCTGCCGGGATGAAGCCACTTGCCATCGCTCGATTTTGAAGGACTTGATAAAGGATTTGTAGGGCGTATTGCCATACGCCCTTACTTACCGGCGCTCATCGTAGGCGGCACTTCAGTGCCACTTTTATGGGTAGCCCGGAGCCCCAGCTCCGAGAAAACGGATAAAATAAAAGCCGGCATCCTCCCTCCACCGGGCAGACGCTCGAGTTTGGGGAACTGCCCGGCCGCGCTTGGTAGCGCCAATCGGTGATGCCGGCGGGGAACCACCCACCTTCTCTCTTATACGGAAAACTCGACCTGCGGATGCAGAAATCCATGCTGAACCGAAATCAAACACCTCAAGCCTGCCAGGACACAGAAACTATGGCGGAGCTGGTTCCAAAGGGAGTAATTAAAAATAAGTGGCAATCCCGAACTGCAGGGCCGCCGAACGGGTTTCGTTGTTGATGCGGTCGAATTCCCAGTTGTGCAGGTAATTAAATCGTAAAACTGTTTCCGGCACAGGGCGCAGATTGACACCCAAAGTTACCCGGTGCAAATCCGCCCCTTCGATGTCCGCATCGAAATCGATGTAGTCGTACCGGCTCCCGACGGCCAGAACCGATTGCGGGAACATCGGTAGAATACCATCAAAAAGATTGTATAGCGCCTGCCCATAAAACCCCCACTGCTTTTCGGCAAAAAGCCCGACCAGGGAAGGCGGTATTGCAATCGAAACCCGTGCCAGTTCCCCCTGCAGGGATAAACGGCCGATTTCGTATTCGGCATCGAGGGCCAGAAGCGTGGCTGTGCGCGGTTCGTCCACCTCCACGCCCTCAAGTTTGTAGGTGTTATAGCGGCCGGAGTGAATCGAAAACCCCAACTCGCCGCCGAAGTGCGGACTGAAGGCCAGCCGTCCCACAAAAGCCGGGCTGCCGTTGTTGTCCTCTTCAAACGCTTCCGGGCGGCCATCCGGAAGGGATGTTCCATCTCCGGCCAACAAAATACCGTCCGTCAGCCCGTTGACCAGATAGCTTTCATAGGTTACCCGGTTTTCACCAGAGGGATAAAAAGAGCCGTAGAACCCCAGCCCTGCTTCCGACAGGGTGGCCGGAATAACGCGGGTGGAAACTAAAGGCCGGTCAACAAACTCGTTTCTCGGGCTGTCGTGGGCCAGATTGAACTTGCCCACGGGAGAAAGCAAGATTCCTCCGCGAAGATTGAACTCCTCCCGAAACTGCAAATCTACAAGCGCCATCTCCAGCTTGATTTCCTCCGTGCCGTGCTCGAACTCCAGCTCAGAGGTAAGCTTTATCAAATCGGAAACTGAGGAGAAAAGAAAGATGTTGAAACGCCGCGCCTCGAAGGAGTATCCTTCGTGGATACCCGCTTCATAATCGGAACGGACGAGCATTTCGGCATATCCGCCGACCGCCAGCCGGCCAGAAGGGCGTATCAGATATGGTTTGTCATAAATCCCCCCTTTGACGAACGGCTTTTGAGCCGTATCCGGCACATCTTGAGAGAAAACGGGAAAAGTGAACGCAAGCCCAAGGATGCCAATCGCAGCCAAAACTTTCATCATCCTTCCTTCAAAATGATTTCCATAACCCCCCCCTCTTTTTTCACCGGAAAACGGGTCAAGGCCGCCGGCGCCGGCCCGCGAATTACTTTTCCGCTCAAATCGTACTGCGAGCCGTGGCAGGGACATTCGAATTTGGATTTGGTTTTGCGCACTTCGCATCCGGCATGCGTGCAGGTGGTGGAAACCGCAAAAAGCTCACCCGTTCCATCCTGAAAAAGAACTATCGGATGGGCAAAGCCGAGGGGATATAGCTTGATGTATCCCCCGGGCTCGGAAAGTTTCGGCAGTTCGGAAAGTGTCAACCGGACTCGATTTTCTTTTGTGGAAACCCGCAGGGTTTGTGAATTAACGGCGCATCCCGCAAGCAAGGCGGACATTGGAAAAATGCTGGCGGCAGCCAAAGCGGTCGCGGCGCTCTGCAAAAACTCTTTCCGGGTCATCATAGCGATTTCAGGAATTTCAAAAGCGCCTCCTGGTCGGCGGGCGAAAGCTGAAAAAAAAGTTTTCGGCTCGAATCCGCCTCCCCTTTGTGAAAGCTGATGACATCCCGCAAATCGGAAGTCCGCCCGTCGTGCAAAAAAAACGGCTTCCCTCCTAAAACCGTCTCGAGGATGCCGAGCCCCCAGAGCGGCGTGGTGCGCCATTCGGTGCCGGAGGCCTCCCCTTCGATAAAATTATCCGCCAAGTCCGGCCCCATATCGTGCAGAAGCAAATCGGAATACAGATTGGCTGTCTTGTTGCTCAAAGCGGCAATTGGATGCGGCCCGGTGACGAGGGCCGGAGTATGGCAACGGCCGCAGAGGATGGCGGAAAAAAGGGAATCCCCCCGTTTCACCGGAGGGTCGGCGGGATTGCGTCGCAAAGGGGGTCGCAGGGTTTGCAAATAAAACACGACGTCGTTGATGGTGCCCGCCGTAAGTTCCGGGTCTGGCACTGGATCGCCCCCCGTGCCGCCCGCCAGCGGGTTGAAATTCTCCTCCGGGCGGAAATCGGAGGTGATGCCGATGTCCTGATGGTAGGCGTTGACGGTCTGCTGCAGCAAATTGATGGCCCCGGCCTTGCGCCCAAAACGACCCAGATATTTCCCGTTGTACGGCCCCGGTGGCAGGTTCAAAAACTCCGGCGGGTCGAGAAATTGCGGCCGCCCGGAAATCCCGTCCCCGTCGGCATCCAGCGAATCGACGTTGGCCAGAATGGTGGCGTCCGGTATCGCTTCAATCAAACCCAGCCCCACCACCAAGGGCCCCCCTCGTTCGGAAACGGCGTTCGCTTCGGGCGGAATTTTTTCCGCCGGATACCCCGGTAGGCTCCTTTCTTGAAGCTGCGGCCCGCCGTACTGGGCCAAAACGTCAAACTGCCCGCCCCCCAAGTTCTTGCCGAAGCGCTTCAGATTGACGGAAGGGTGCCCCCGGCCGTCGCCGACGTGGCAGCGCTCGCAAGCGGTGTTGTTGAAAAGCGGCCCCAGCCCGGTCTCAAAGGTGAACACCTCCCCAAACGCCTCATCCCCCCGGGCGAAAATCTTGGCCTGCTCCGGGGTGAGCCCGTCGATGGGGGCGTCCAGGCTCTCCTCCGGCTTGGGGGCTTCCGTGAGAAGTTTTTGACAGCCGGAAAGTCCGCCCAAAATGGAAGCCCCCCCGCAGGCCAAAAGAAAGCCGTATAAAAGCCCGGTCAAAAACCCAAAGCGTTTTCCGAACACCCTTCCATCCTTCTGTTTCTTGCAATTAATTCCACTTAATGGAAAGAATTAATCCGCATTAATTAAACTTGTCAAGCTAAAAAAGCTCCCCCGGGGACTGGCGCGCCCGGCCTCGCGGCCGGCTCGACGCCTCCTTCGACGGTCCGCCGGGAGAGCTTAGAAGTAAAAATCGGGAGAAAGCTGCACAACTGTACTTTTCCCGTTCAGCAAGGAAAACGACAATGGAAGGAAAAAAGTTCCAAGCGGTCAATGTCTAAATTCTGACACAAAGTGTCAGCTTTTTGACATCAGAAAAAAACGAAGAGCAGAGCGGGCAAAATCTGAAACTAAGTCCCAAGCTCCCAGGAAGCGAGATACTTTTTCTGCTCGGAGGTAAGCGTATCGATTCGAACCCCCATCGACTTCAGCTTCAGTCGGGCGATTTCCCGGTCAATCGGTTCGGGTACTGGATAGACCCGCCGTTCCAATTCCCCGCCGGAGGTGACCAGGTATTCCACTCCCAGCGATTGATTGGCAAAGGACATATCCATCACCATTGCAGGGTGCCCCTCGGCCGCGGCCAAATTGATAAGTCGCCCCTCCCCCAATAGATAAACCCGTTTGCCGCCGGGCAACGTGAACTCTTCGACGAACGGGCGCACCTCCCGGCGCTTTTTGGCCAGTTTCCCCAAAGCCGGAATGTCGATTTCGGCGTTGAAATGTCCCGAGTTGGCCAAAACGGCGCCGTCCTTCATCGCGGCAAAATGCTCCCGGCGCAAGACGTTCAAATTGCCAGTGACCGTGATGAAAACGTCCCCCTTGCGGGCCGCTTCATACGAGGATACGACCTCGAATCCATCCATCGCCGCCTCCATCGCCCGCAGCGGATCCACCTCGCAAACAAACACCACCGCCCCCATTCCCTTGGCCCGCATCGCCACCCCCCGGCCGCAGAACCCGTAACCGAAGACCACCACCTTCGAGCCGGCCATCAAATGATTGGTGGCCCTCAGAATCCCGTCGATGGTGGATTGCCCAGTACCGTATCGGTTGTCGAACAAATGCTTGGTTTTGGAGTCGTTGACCGAAATGACCGGGAAAAGCAAATTCCCCTTCTCTTCCATTGCCCGCAAACGGATGACGCCGGTGGTGGTCTCCTCCGTGCCGCCGATGACCCGGTCGGCATCCTTTTTACGGGAAGAATGCAGAAGCGAAACCAAATCCGCCCCGTCATCCATCGTCACCACCGGTTTGATGTTTAGAGCCGACTCGATGTGGTCATAGTATCGTTTTTTATTCTCTCCTTTGACGGCGTAAGTAGGAACGTGATAGTCGAAAACCAATGAAGCCGCCACGTCATCCTGCGTGGAGAGGGGATTGGAGGCGCACAGCCGCACCTGCGCCCCCCCCGCTTTCAAAGCCAGCATCAAATTGGCCGTCTCCGTGGTAACGTGCAAGCAGGCGGCAATACGCACCCCGGCCAACGGTTTTTCCTTGGCGAAGCGTTTTTGAATGTCTGCCAAAACCGGCATGTTGCGGGCCGCCCATTCGATTCGCTTCCGGCCCAAAGCGGCCAACTTCTTATCTTTTACATCATATTCTTTTGCCATTTATTCTCCAAATAAGGTGGCGATTATGCCAGCCGTGCAAGCTCGCTTGCGCGGTTTGTTTTCTCCCAAGTGAACTCCACTTCGTTCCGACCGAAATGGCCATAGGCGGCCGTTTTTAAATAAATCGGCCGCAAGAGCTTCAGATAATCGATAATTCCCCGCGGTTTGAGCGGAAAAAGCTTGCGCACGAGCTGGGTCAACCGGATATCTGGCACCCGTCCCGTGCCGTTGGTTTCAATCATTACGGAAACCGGCTCCGCCACCCCGATGGCATACGCCAGTTGCACCGTGCATTCGTCCGCTAGGCCGGAGGCCACGATGTTTTTGGCGATGTGCCGCGCCTGGTAACAGGCCGACCGATCGACTTTTGTGGGATCCTTGCCGGAAAAAGCACCCCCCCCATGCGCCGCCCAGCCGCCGTAGGTGTCCACGATGATTTTACGCCCGGTCATTCCGGTGTCTGACTGCGGCCCGCCGACCACGAACTTGCCGGTGGGATTGACCAGATAGCGGGTTTTGGAGTCCAAATACCTTTTCGAAATAACGGGAAGAACGACCTTTTCTATAATTTCTTCCTTGGCTTTGTTAGTGATTTTCCTCCCGCTTTTATCCAGAATCTCCTCGGTATGCTGTGAAGAGATGACCACCGTGTCCACGCGGTACGGCGCGCCGTCCCGGTACTCGATAGTCACCTGCGATTTCCCGTCCGGCCCCAGATAGGGCAAAATCTTCTTCTTACGGACGGCCGAAAGTCTTTGGGTCAGTTCGTGGGAAAGCTGAATCGGCAACGGCATCAATTCCTCGGTATCGCGGCAGGCATAGCCGATCATCATCCCTTGATCCCCCGCGCCGCCGATGTCCACCCCCTGCGATATGTCTGGTGACTGTCGCCCGATTGCGTTCAAAATGGCGCAGGTGGTGTAGTTAAACCCGTACTTGGAGTGTATGTACCCGATATCCCGGATCAAATCCCGCACCAGCCGGGGAATATCTATGTAGGTATGGGTGGTGATTTCTCCGCCGACAATGACCAGCCCCACGGTGATGAAGGTCTCGCAGGCCACCCGCGCCCGTTTATCCCGCTTTAAAATTTCGTCCAGAATGGCGTCTGAAATCTGGTCGCACACCTTGTCCGGGTGTCCTTCTGTGACCGATTCGGAAGTGAAAAAGAAATTCTTGCCGTTTTCTTTGCGCATAATGGCTTTTGGCTTCGCTTGGAATACCGCTGCAAACGATGCGAATGGGCTAACTTATCCAAAACAAAACTTTTGTCAAGAAAAGAAAGGGCGCCCTCCGGAAAAAGCTCGCAAATTTACGAAGCCGGACGGCTGGCGGAGACAGCCGGATGGAGAGAGCGGGTTTGTGCTTCCGCTGGCACCCGCACGCACAGCCGGTATCCGCGGTAAATCAGAAGCAGGCCGATAAACTCGGTGACATAGAGCACCTCGGTGTAACCCATCCGGGAAAAACTTCCGCCGATGCCGGGCAGGATGGCACCGACGGCGATCAGGAGATTGCCATAAAAACGGTGGCGGGTCTCGGGACTTTTGCTGTAACGGTAAGCGGACAGAAAGGCACCGCCGACAAGAAAAATCACGGCGTAGGTGTTGATGAGAGGGCTCAAAAGCCGGACCCACGTCCAGCTTCCATCTGGCGAACCGATGATACGGCCGGTCAAAATCCGGCTGCCATATGGTTCTTCCTTCAAAGGCGCCAAAAGCACGCAGGCGGCCGCAAAAACGAGATAAGGAACCAGAACGGAGGAAAGAATATTGGCGGTCTTGCGCTTCAAGAGCAAATACACCGTCCCCTGCGCCAGGGGCACCCCTCCCAAAAGCGCGCCGGAGATGTACCACATCCGAAACAGAACCGGCTGCCAGCCGAAAAGGGTGACCAAACTTTCAAGAAGCGTTCCCAGGCCGTAGGCCGCCACGCCGAAGGTCCACCACAAAAGATGCGGCCCGCTTCTCCGCTCCCGGTAATGCCTAAAAATCCGGTGGGAAAAGTAGGCCGCAAAAAGGGTGGTCAGAATCGGTAAATACAACACCACGTTCATCGCTTCCTCCACTCGTTCCGCACTAAAACTTGGTCGAGAGCCCGAGGATGAAATTCCGCCCCGGCTCCAGAATCGGGTTGTACGGCGAGGCGGCGTTCAACGGCTCCCGGTAGGTCTGGTTGGTCAAATTGTTGATGTTGGCCGTAAGCGTCCAGACCCGCCAGTGGTAGCCGGCGCGGAAGTTCACCACGTTGAAGGCCGGCGTCGGCAATTGCAAGGTGGACGAGGGATCCGGATCAATCCGGTTCTGCTCGAACACGTAACGGTTGGAAAGTTCCGCATCAAAGCGCCCGCGCCCCTCTTTCCACCCCAGGCCAATCACGATTTTGGCCGGCGCCACGTAAATGGCGCGGTGGGCGGAGAGATTGTCGCCGCTCTGGTAGGAGCTGTTCAAAAAGCTGGTGAACCCCTGCGGCAGATGGGCTTCGAATTCCCCTTCGATGCCGGCAAAGCGCACCCGGCTTGTGTTCTCGTAGTTCCAGACCGCCTGCCGCCGGCCGGAAACCGTGACCGAATCGCCGGTGGCCCGCAGCTCGATGTAGTCCCGCAGCTGGTTCAAAAAGGCGGTGACTCCGCCCGAAAAGCGGGCGAAGCGGAATTTCACGCCGGCATCCACCGAAACGTTTTTCTCCGCCGCCAAATCAAGATTGGGGGTGATGATTTGCTGATCCTGCGTGCCGGAGAAAAATTTCTCCACCAGATTGGGAACTCTAAACCCGCTGCCGACGTTACCGCCTAAGCGAAGTCCCTCGAGCAACTGATATTGAAACCCCGCCGAGCCGGAAAGGGCGGTCAAAATGTCCGATTTCGGCTCCAACGGCTGCCCGGTGCGCACGTCGTTGTACCCCTCCGTTTTCTCCGCCGCCTGCCGGTACCAGTCAAAGCGCGTTCCCAATTGGAAGGAGAGCCGCCGGAAAGGACGAATGTCGTTTTGGGCAAAAAGCCCCAAAGCATCCATATGATTTTCCGGCACCGCCGCGCTCTGGGTGATTTTATCGCTCTGGAAGACCAGCGAGGAGGAATGGGAAAAGGTGCGGGTGAACCCGTCGATCATCTCCCGGTAATAATCCAGCCCGTAGGTCAAGGTCTGATTCCCCGATAAGCTTAATACCTGTTGCAAATTCGTTCCGGCCGTCAAAACCGTGGTGTAGGTGTGGCTGGTATCGTTGATGCGCAAAGTCGAGCCGGGAAACGGCGTGTTCGGAAAGGCGGCCGAAAAGACCGTCCGCAAATCCTTTTTGTTTTTCTGGCCGTACACGCTCGCCTTGAAGCTCGCAATCTTGGAGGTCAATTGTTTTCCCTCGTAGCTCAAGGCGATTTTGGAACGGTCGTGGTAGGGGAAAAAGATTCCCACCGGAAACGTCGGATTGGGGGTTTCCGGGAACCCAATGCCGGAGTTGAGCGAGCTTTGCGCGGCAAGGGAGAGGGTATGTTTTTCCGCCAGTTGATAATCGCCGGCCAAATCCAGCCCGACCGCCCGTTTTAAATTGGAATTCGCCACCTCCCGTCCCCAGTCAAAAACGCCGCTCCCCGGCCCGTGGTAGTTGTTGGCCCGGCGGTAATCCGCCCCCGCCTTCACGCGCCAGCGGTGGTTGGCCAAATTCAAACCCAGCCGGCCTGCGCGCTGCTGGTCGTTCGTGCTGTAGCGGCTGGAGAAATCGCCGGAAAGTTTCCACGTTCCGACCGGAATTGCCGGCTTTTTGGTCAGGATGTTGACCACCCCCCCCATGGCGTTGGAGCCGAACAAAACCGAGTTCGATCCGCGCAGAACCTCCACTTGCTGCACGGTAGCGGGTGACACCAAAGACAGCTCCGCGCCGGAAAAGGTGTTTTCCCGTGTGTCGTTCAGCCGCTGACCGTCCACCAAAACCAAAACCCGGCTCCCCGCCAGCCCCCGCACGACCGGGCGGGCACGGAACGGCCCCGCATCAGAGATATCCACGCCCGAAAGTCCCTTCATCGCGCCGCTCAAGGTGAAAGCCCCGGAACTCCAAACTTTCTGTTCCGAGAAAACCGAAACGGAATACGGCACTTCAAACGCCGCCCGCTCATAGCGGTTGGCGGTGACAATCAGCTCGTCCATTTGATAAACCGGCAGCCCGTCACCGCCGAGGGTATCCTTCTGCGCCGGTTCGGACGCTTCTTCCTGGGCCCAAACCGGGCAAACGCTCAAAAGCAAAAACAAAACCGTCCCCAAAATCTTGTTCTGTGCGCGCATGGCCATCCAACCTTTCCCTAAGTTTTCCGTGCTGTCGGCCCTTTCCGTCGGGCCGCCATCAGCGTACTCAATATGTCCACTGACGCTGTTTGTAGGTATGATTAAGGTCAGGAAAATCTGGGCAAAAACATGATATAAATCAAGTCCCGGGTGACCATAAGCCAGCAAAAAGCCGCCCGGAGGCGGCTTTTCAAATCCGGTTGCTCTAACTTGTAAAGTTCAGATAATTTTCAGCCGCTTCCCCACCGTTTTAAACGCCGCCAACGCCTCGTCCAAATCCTGCTTGTCGAGGGCGGCGGAGATTTGCACCCGCAAACGCGCTTCTCCTTTCGGCACGACCGGATACCAAAGACCCTTGACGTACACTCCTTCCTTCAATAGCTCGGCGGAGGCATCCTGCGCCAGGGCCGCTTCCCCTAACATCACGGGGACGATGGGATGAGTGCCGGGAATGATTTTGAACCCCAGATTGACGATTTCCCGGCGGAAATAAGCCGTGTTGGCGTGCAGTTTTTCCACGAGGGAATAATCGGATTCTAAAATGTTAAATGCCTCCAGCGAGGCCGCCAGTATCGGCGGCGGCAGCGAATTGGAGAAAATGTAGGGGCGGGAACTCTGGCGCAAAAACTCAATCAATGATTTTTTAGAGGCGATAAAGCCGCCCGCCGCGCCGCCCAAGGCCTTGCCCAACGTGCCGGTTAAAACGTCTACTTTTCCCCAGACACCCAATTCCTCCGCCGTCCCTTTGCCCGTTTTGCCGATGACCCCCATGGCGTGGGAATCATCCACCATCAAGATGGCTTGATACTTGTTGCAAAGCTCCACCAGCCGCGGGAGAGGGGCCAAATCCCCTTCCATGCTGAAAACACCGTCCGTGGCCACCACGCGAAAGCGGTACGGCTGGTTTTTGTCCGCTTCCAACTGGCGCGCCAAATCTTCGGCGTCTCCGTGGGCGTAAATCTTCCGGTCGGTGGTCTCTGGCTTGGTCAGCCGGTTGCCGTCAATGATGGAAGCGTGGTTCAACCGGTCGGAGTAAATGACGTCTTTGTAGGCGTCGTAGCCCAATTTATCGGAAAAAAGCCCGGCAAAAAATCCCTCGTTGGCCGAAAAGCAGGACAAATAAAGAATGGCATCTTCCGTCCCGCAAAAGGCGGCAATTTTTTCCTCCAGCTTGCGATGCAGAACCTGCGTGCCGCAGATGAAGCGGACCGAAGACATCCCAAACCCGTATTCCTGAATGCCGCGGATGGCGGCCTCTCGGATCTTCGGATGAGAAGCCAAACCAAGATAATTGTTGGAAGCCAGCATAATGATGTCCCGCCCCCTCACTTTGACCCTGGCTCCCTGTGCGCTTTCCAAAATCGTTTCGTACTTGAAGGTCTTGGCCGCCTGCAGATCCGCCAGGGCTTTTTCGATTTTGTCTAATTGGGATATCACTTCTATGTTTTTTATAGAGAAGGGTTTCAAACCCGGCCTGGTGGTGTTTTATTTTTCTGGCAGGAGTAAAACTTTAAACGCCTCCCCCGAGCGCATCGCCGCAAACCCTTCTTCAAAACGGGAGAGGGGCAATTGATGGGAAACGAAACCGGATTTCACGAACAAGTCCGCCAGCCCGGTTTTAAGCAAATCCTTCATCGTCTCCCAGGACTCAAACATCCTACGTCCGATGATTCCCTTGACCACAACGCCGCGGAAAATCACCCGGTCGGAAAAGTTCAAATTGACCTCCCCTTCCGGAATCCCCAAAAGGAGCACGGTGCCGCCAGCCCGCACCAAATCGAAGGCATCCGCATACGCCTTATAGCTGCCGGACATTTCAAAAACCAGATCGACGCCGTCCCTTCCCGTTTCCTGCATTACGGTTCCCAGCATTTCCTTGCGTCCGTCTTTCAGTCCCAAATCAAACGTAAAATTGGCGCCGAACTTACGCGCCATGGCAAACCGCCGCTTCTCCACTTTTTCCGGAGTCAACCCCTTCTCCGGGTTGGAAACGTCCGTAACGAAAATGGTGGAAGCGCCGGAGTGCCGCGCCACGGCCGTGGCCATCAGTCCTTGTACTCCGCAGCCCAAAACGGCCACACTTTTCCCCATCAGCGGTTCTTCCTGGGCCGTATGCACGGCGTTCCCCAAAGCATCCATAAAGGCGATGATTTCAATCGGAATCTCCTTTTTGGAAAAAAGCTGCAAATTGGCCACCGGTACGGTTAAAAAGTTGGTGAACGCCCCGTTTTGGTGAATCCCCTTGATGATTGTATTCGGACAAGCGTGCTGTTGCCCCATCCGGCAGGTCCGGCAACGGTTGCAGGGGATGTGCATCTCCGCCGAGGCAAAATAATCGGAAGTCAGTTTAGAAAGAATCTTGTCTGACGTAAAATTCCTAAACTCTGGGAAGGCCAAAAGAAACTCGATGGCTTTGGATCCCGCGTCCACCACTCGCCCGGCGAATTCATGGCCGACGATGACCGGATCTACAAAAGCCCGGCGCATCTCCGTGCGAATGGAGTCCTTGTTGTTATAAATCCCGACGTCGGTGCCGCAGATGCCCGCCGCCAGAACCTCGATTTTGACTTCGTCTGGTTCCAGCAAATTGGGGGAAGGACGCTCCTCCAACCGCAGTCCCTTCGGCCAGGGTTTGGAGCCGTTCGGTTTGGTTTTAACCAGTCCCAGCATAACCGGTCAGAATATACTTAGTTTGACGTACTTTTTCGGATTTTTTTGGATGTCCGCCAAAAGCCGCTTCATTTCAGTCAGGGTCTCTTGCGCCTCGCGGTAAAGCTTGTCATCTGACGTCAAAAGCCCCAAGCTCCCCTCCCCTTCTTCCACGCGGGTAAAGAAAGTATCCATCTTTTCCACCGTCCCCTTCATGGCTGAAGCCAGACTGTCCAAGTTGGCCGCCAGGGAGACCAGCCGGTCTCCCACTTTTTTCTGCGTTTCGTTCAAGCTGCCGGAAAGCTCCTTCACTCGCGCCATCGCATCCCGGCTTTCCACATAAAACCGGTCGTCCCGGAAAAGTTTTCCGACGCTTCCCCGCCCGGCGTCAATCTGATCCGCGATGGCGGTCAAGCGAACCAAAAGCCGGTCGGCGTTTTTCAAAAGCTCCGGTGTGGAGGAAAGGGTGGAGGCCAAATCGACGGGACGCTCCCCCAAAATGAAATCCTCTGATTTCAGCTCCGGCGAACCGGCTGTGCCGGCGATAATTTCCACGTACTTATCTCCCAGGAGACCGACCGTTCCCAGCCGGGCCTTGCTGTCCTGCCGCAGCAAATTCCAGTATTTTCGGTTTATCGCCATTGAGACCTCGATTCTCCCCTCGGAAACCAGTTTATCCAGCCCGATATCGGAGACCTGCCCCACCTCCACCCCGTTTATCCAGACCGGCGAGCCGACAACCAAACCGGACAGGGCGGGAAACCAGGTTTTGACGGTGTTCTTGGGGCGCAGAAGCGAGCTTCCCCCGCCCATCAGCGAAGCCCAAAGCAGAAGCCCGATGGCGACAAGCGCCACGATTCCAAGCTTCAAACTCCCCCAGCGAATATCTCCAGTCCGCTTCATCCGTTCTCCACCCCAAAGGAGGCCAAAGCACGCGAAAGTGTGTTTTTGAATGGCGCCAGAAAGCCGGCAACGAAGGGATGGTCGGAATCCCGTAACTCCTTTGAGTTTCCTTCAAAAATCAACTCACCGTCGGCAATCATTATAAAACGGTCGGATACCTTCAAAGCATCCGAGATGTCATGCGTAACCACCAGCGAGGTGACCTCCTTGCGCTGCTGTAGGGAATTGATCTGGTCCAAAATGGTATCAACAGCCAAAGGGTCCAGCCCGGTGGTCGGTTCATCGTAAAGCATAATTTTCGGTTCGAGCGAAGCCAAAGCTCTTGCGATGGCCACCCGCCGACGCATTCCGCCCGAAAGCTCGTCCGGCATCCGGTCGATGATTTCCGGGTCGAGACCGACCTCGCTCAAGGCCCGCCGCACCCGCACTTCAATCTCCTCTTCCGACATTTTGGTGTGCTCAAAAAGCCAATAGCCGACGTTTTCCCCCACGGTAAGCGAATCGAAAAGCGCCCCTTCCTGAAAAATCATTCCAATATGGTACCGCGCTTCGTCCCATTCTTCGTTTGTCGCGCCGGACATCTCCTTGCCGTCGATGACTACCCGTCCCGAATCCGGCCGCCAGAGCCCCAGTATAATCTTTAGAATCGAGGACTTTCCGGAGCCGGAAGGGCCTAAAATAACCTTCGTTTCCCCTTTCGCCACGGAAAAATTGATGTTCTTCAGGATGAGCCGCCCCCCCAACGACAAATTGATATTTTTCAGCGTGATCATTTTCTCCTGTGCCCGTCCGGAACGAAGACCGGGCCTGCATTATAAATATCGACTTCTCTCGGTTGCACCCTATGCTTTGCGGCCAGCCCTCATCACCAACCCAAAATGGCGAAAAGCCCTTTGGTCATCATAAACTCCGCCACCAGAATCGTAATCGAGGAAATCACTACGGCCTCGCGCGTGGCCTGCCCGACCCCCCGCGTTCCCCCTTCGGACGAAAAACCTTTATAGCAGCCGACGATGGCGATGATGATGCCGAAAACGAACGGCTTGGTCATTCCCACCAATAGATTGCCGTAGGTCAGCTTCTGCTTCACGTTCGTCCAGTACAAAGCATCGGAAACATGCACGATGAAATGGGAAACAATCCAGCCGCCGATTATGGCGATGGTGTCGGTAAGAATAGTCAGAATCGGCATCATCAAAAAAAGGGCCCAAAGCCGCGGCACGGCCAGCTTCTTGACGGGATCGGTGCCGAAGGAGACCAAAGCATCCAGCTGGTTGGAGGCCTTCATCGCACCGATTTCGGCGGCGATGCCGGAGGAAACCCTTGCCGCCACCATCAGCCCGGTCAAAACCGGCCCCAAGGCCCGCACGTTGGCCAAAGTGACGATCCGTCCCATGTAATCCTTGGCCCCGAATTCCGCCATCTCCTTGGAAAATTGCAGAGCCATTGCCTGCCCGGCAAAAACACCGGTGAAAATGCAAAGATAGACCGACCCGATCCCCAGAAAATGAATCTGTTCGTACAAATCCCGCCAGTAAAAAGGGGGCGTAAACAGCTTGGAAAGAACCTTTCCGGCGAAGGCGGTTATCCCCTGCGCCTCAAAAACCATCTTTTTCAGCCGCTCGTTGGCGGCCACGGCAAAGGAAGGCATCGAACGGTCAAATTAACGGCTTCAACTCTGGCTGGCAATAAGAAAAGAGGGGAAATCGGACCTCTTGCTTCTTTTTATGCTTTGGCTCTAATTGGAAATCAAATGCGGAAAACCACCAACAGACCAAAACTTGTGTTCTTGAAGGGGAAAAAGACCATCCTCCGCCCCTTGCGGAAGGCAACCGATTTCGAACTTTGCCTGCGCTGGATAAACGACCCGGAGGTGAACCAGTATCTGCTCGTTTATTTTCCCGTTACTGAAAAAAAGGAGGAGGAATGGTTTGACCGGATGGCCAACAATCCAAACGAAATCATTCTGGGGATAGAAACCCTGGACGGAAAGCTGATTGGCAATATGGCGCTCGTTCACATCAATGCCAAAGACCGGACGGCTTCGACCGGCGCTTTGATTGGAGAAAAGAAATACTGGGGAAAAGGGTACGGCACGGACGCCAAAATGACCTTGTTGAACTACGCCTTTAACACCTTGAACCTCCGGAAAATTAATTCGTCCGTGTACGCTTTCAACAAACGTAGTTTGCAATACAACCTGAAATGCGGCTACAAAGTCGAGGGCGTCCGCAAAAAACAGATTTTCCGCAACGGAAAATATCACGATGAAATCCTGATTGCAGTTTTCAAGGAGGATTGGTTGCCGATTTGGAAAAAGTACCAAAACTTGATTAAGATTCGTTAAGATCAGAAAAATCGATACCAAAAATACCGACTAAAATAGTCGTAGTCATTATTAAATTACCGACTAATTCAGTCGCCAAATAATATGCTATTTGTCATAATCAATGTAAGCCACTGAATAACAATGGCTTGCAATTTAACATTTATCTTGACAAGGAATTTTGCTTATCCTTTATTTCCCACCCGTATGCGACTTGGGCTTGTTTCTTGTGAAACAAATAACAATACAGCAGGGGAGGTAGATAAAGAAATGTTTGTAATGATAAACCGAATGACCGTTCCCGAAAAATGGCGGGGACGCTTTGAGGAGGTTTTCAAAACCCGCAAAAAAGCGGTGGACCGCCGACCGGGCTTTATCAAGGCCGAAATTTTGAAACCGCTGGAAGGGGATGCCTATTTGGTGATGACCCACTGGGAAAAAAAAGAGGATTTTGAGGCCTGGGTCGGGAGTTCCGAATACCGGGAGGGCCACCAGCGGGTCAAGGAGTTTACGGAAAACGGGAAATCGATTCTGACCTCCAAAGTGGAAATTTTCGAGGTTCTGGCGACTTGAAGAGATTTCTGGTTCGCTGGGGGCTGTTGCCGGAAGGAAAGCTTGGGCGCAAAGAAACAATCGCCCATTTCAAGAAAAAGGGCTGGCGCTGGCTGGTGGTGATTATCGCCTTCTACGCCGTGCGCGACTCCATTCTTTACATCATTCTTCCCTATTTGGCAATCAAGGGGCTGGCTGGACTATAAACTTCACCAGAATAGTTTGAATGGTTTCTTTTCGATATAAATACGCCGTTGCGCTGGTTTTCAGTTCTTTTTTGGCCCTCCCTGCGTATGCTCAGGAGGAGGAAGCTCAAACGCCCCCTTGGCGTCTGCACGGCTATGGCGAACTGCACTTTAACCATCCCAAAGCCGGCGCCATGTCACAATCCGCCGGGGATGAAATCGACATTCACCGCTGGGTCATCGGCCTGGCCTACGAGTTTTCCGACCGGATTCGCATGGATATGGAACTGGATTTCGAGCATGCCTTCAACGAACCGGAATTTGAATATGGCTTTCTCGAATTTGATTTGACCAAAACTGTCTCCGCCCGGGTCGGTTCGGTTCTGATGCCGGTGGGACAGTTGAATGAATTCCACGAACCCCCCCTCTTTTACTCCGTCGAGCGGCCCTATACGGAAACGAGCATGATTCCCACCACCTGGCAGGAAAACGGCGCCGGCTTGATTGGGCGCTTGATGCAGGGGAAAGTGGCCTTCCGGGCTTATGCCACGGCCGGGCTGGACGCCTCCAAGTTCAATACGCTAAACGGGCTGCGCAGTGGCCGGAGCAAAAGCGTGAAATCAAAAATAGAGGACTGGGCTGGTGTGGGGCGGGTCGAAGTTTCCCCCAATAAATACCTCACCATTGCCACCTCCGGCTATATCGGCGGCGCGGACCAATCGAACCCGGCGTTGGGTTACGTGCTGGTGAAAATCTGGGAAGGGGACATCAAGTTTCGCCACGAAGAGCTCGAGTTCTCCGGCACGTTGATGCGCACGGAGATAAACGGCGCCGAACAGGTAAGCGCGGCTGCTGGCCAGACGGTCGGCAGTGCGATGCAGGGAGGGTACGTTGAAACGGCCTACCGCTTAAAAAAACTGCTCTTTCCGGAAGGCAGTCCGGCCGATTTGGCCCTCTTTGCCCGTTTTGAGCGCTTCAACACCAACCATGAAGTGCCGACGGGATATGCCGCGGTCCGGCGGGCCTTCCGCCGGATTTGGACTACCGGACTGGCTTTTTATCCATTATCTTCCGTTGTCTTGAAAGCAGACGGGGAATTCTGGAAGGATGGCACGGACGACACAGTGGAGCGGCTGAATCTCGGCGCCGGCTTTATGTTCTAAATTACGGAAGAATGATGAAAAAGACCTTGTTCGCAACCCTTTTAATCACCGCTTTCGCCACCCAGACAATCGGCGAAACCCAAAAACCGGTTGCCCCCTTTGCCTTGTTGTCGCTGAAACTGGAGGGCTGCGCCTCCTGCGAGGGTTGCCGCACGGCGATGCGCCAGGTGGTGCAGGGAGAAATCAACGCCTCGAGAATTAAACTGAATGGAATGACCTTGAACGCCACGTTTGATGAGGCCGCCCCGCTCCCCATCGCACGGATTGCCAAAAGTCTGGAGGCCACCGCCTCCCACCGCTTCACAGTCGAAAAAATCCAGCTTTCCATCTCCGGCATCAAGGTGACCGAAAACAACCACGCCTATTTGAAAATAGCCCAAACCGGCCAGCTTTTCGAACTCGCGGGCGGAGACATTGAAGGTTACGAAGACGGCAGTACCCTCATCGTAAGCGGCACGGTCAAAAATTGGCAGGCCGCCTCCCCGCTTTTGGAGGCGTCCAAAATCAAAAAAACGGATATCCATTAATATGTTTTCCTTTCTTTTTCCCGCGGCCAATTCGAAAGCTTCTATCGGAATTAAAACTTTGGCCGACTTGGAACCGGGTCAGTCCGGCCGGGTGGTGGGGGTGTGTGCTGGAGAACCGTTGGCCTTGCACATCCTTGAAATCGGATTGGTGACGGGTGCCCGCGTGCGTTTTCTCCGTTCCGCCCCGCTGGGGGACCCGATTCAAATTGAAGTGGACGGCTTTCTGCTTTCCCTCCGCAAAAGCGAGGCGGAAGCGGTTTTGGTGGAAACCGGCAGCTGACGGTAAAGGGCGTATTGGGGATACGCCCCTTAAGCAAATGGCAACTGAATTTCCAACTCAAAAGAGAACCTTCCGTATTGCCCTGGTCGGAAATCCGAACAGCGGCAAAACCACCCTTTTTAATGCGTTGACCGGCCTGCACCAGAAGGTCGCCAACTACCCCGGCGTCACGGTGGAAAAAAAAACCGGCCTTTGGGAAACCGGAAGTGCGGTTTTCGAAGTCATCGATCTCCCCGGCTCCTATTCGTTGATTTCCCGCTCCCCGGATGAGGCCTTGGTGCGTGACCTACTTTCCGGCAACGGCGATAACCCGCCTGACGGGGCGCTCTGCGTGGTGGATGTCACCAATCTTTCCCGCCATCTTTATCTGGTCGGGCAGATTATCGAACTCGGCCGTCCGGTGGTGGTGGCCTTGACGATGACCGACGAGGCCGAACGGCTGGGACTTTCGGTTAACGTTCAAAAACTCTCCGCCCACCTCGGCGTTCCGGTCGTGGAAGTGGTGGCGGCGAAGGGTATCGGATTAAGAAAATTAGGCGAGGCGATGGAAAGGACGCTGGCTAAAAGCTGGACGGTACCATCCCGCAAATACCAACTTCCGCCTGCGCTTGAAAACCGGCTGAAGGCCTACGCACCAGAGGCCGATGCCACCGAGCTGCAGACCCTGCTGTGCGTCGCCGGCCAGCATACCCCGGTTTGCACGGAAAAGCTGGAAAAAGTCGCCGCCACCGTTCGCGGCGAACTCGGGGTGAACGAGGAAACCGTCCGCCGCTTCATTGCCGAAGCCCGCTTTAAATGGCAACAGGAAATAAGTCGCGAAGTGGTGGAGAAGAACCCAAATTCGAAATCCGGATGGACGCATACAATCGACAAATTCTTGCTTCATCCGGTTTTGGGCCCCCTGATTCTTCTGGCGACCTTGACTTTGGTTTTCCAATCCATCTTCAAATGGGCCGAGCCGGCAATGAACGCCATCGAGTCAGTCACCGGCTGGCTGTTTCCTTCCTTGACCAACAAGATTCTCGCCCCTGGCCCCCTGCAGAGTTTGATTAACGACGGCATCTTCGCCGGTGTCGGTGCGGTTGTCACCTTTCTGCCGCAGATTCTTCTGCTTTTCTTTTTCTTGACGCTTCTGGAGGACTCCGGTTATATGGCCCGTGCCGCCTTTCTACTCGACCGGCTGATGTCCAAAGTCGGCCTTTCCGGCCGCAGCTTTATTCCCCTGCTTTCCTCCTTTGCCTGCGCCATTCCGGGGATTATGGCCACCCGCACGATTCCCAACCGCCGCGACCGGCTCGCAACTATTTTGGTTGCGCCGCTGATGACCTGTTCCGCACGGCTGGTGGTTTATACGCTTTTGATTGCCTCTTTTGTGCCAAACGTGAAAGTTTGGGGACCTTTTGACCTGCAGGGCACCTCTCTTTTGGGGCTCTATCTGCTTGGCATCTTCGCCGCCGCCGGCGTGGCTTTTCTTTTCCGCAAAACAATTTTACGAGGACCTACGCCTCCGCTTCTGCTTGAACTCCCCCCCTACCGGCTGCCTCGATTGAAAAACCTGGCGCTGACTCTTATTGAACGCGCCAAACTTTTTCTGGTTTCAGCCGGAACGATTATTTTCGCCGTTTCCATACTCCTCTGGGGGCTTTCCAGCTACCCGCGCTGGAGCAATAACGAAAACCAGTTCAACGCCGAACGCGCTTCTGTCACCAGTCAACTGGATGGCCCTGAACGGGTTGCGGCTCTTGAGAAACTGGAGCAGAAAGTGTCCGCCGAACGGCTGCGTCACTCCTTTGCCGGTATGATGGGACGGCTCTTCGAGCCGGTGCTGGAACCGTTGGGTTTTGACTGGAAAATCGGCGTCGGCATTCTGGGCTCCTTTGCCGCCCGGGAGGTTTTCGTTTCCACGATGGGCGTGGTGTACGGCGTCGGTTCATCGGCGGATGACAAGAGTTTGACGGAAGAGCTGAAGGGAGACGTCAATCCCCAAACCGGCGCTCCGGTCTGGACCCCCTTGGTGGCGCTGACTCTTTTGGTTTTCTACGCCTTCGCCTTGCAGTGTGTTTCCACGATTGCCGTAATGAAACGGGAAACAAACAGTTGGCGCTGGCCCGCTTTCGCCTTCGCTTACATGACTATACTGGCCTACGGTGGCGCGCTTCTGACCCGCTGGCTCGGACAAACTTTCTTTTAGGAGCACGTGATGTTCCCCCTCGAAGTCCCCATAGTCGTACAGGATGGAATTATTGTTACCCTCTTCGCCGCGGCGGCGGGCTTTCTGCTCCATAAAAAATTGCGCAAAAAAGGCAAATCCTGCCCGTCCTGCGCGGGTGATTGCATCCCGCTCTCCAACACCCCCGCTGTCTCAAAATCGAACCGTTCATAATCCTGTCAATTTCCACATTTGTTCCCCTTCCGTTCCGGGAAGAAATGGAGGGATTCACCCGCCCCAACGTTTGACTTCGCAAATTTCACTAATAACTTGACCCCGTTCCTGCTCTAAAAAAGCGGGTGCACTTATGAATCCGTTCGCGTACAAAAACGGCCGTCTGCAGGCCGAAAAAGTCCCGCTCGAAAAGCTCGCGCGGAAAGTCGGAACGCCGTGCTACGTCTATTCTGCCACGGCCCTGATGGAAAACTTCCGGAATCTGACTCATTCGCTTCGCGAAGTACCGCATCTTATCTGCTACTCGGTAAAAGCCAATTCCAACCTTGCGTTGCTGCGAACACTGGCCCGCCTAAACTCCGGTTTTGACATTGTCTCCGGCGGCGAGCTGTTCCGGGTGCAAAAAGCAGGCGGACAAGTAAATAAAGTTGTCTTCTCCGGCGTGGGAAAGACCGAAGCAGAAATGGCCCAGGCCTTGAAAGCAGGCATCTTGCTTTTCAACGTCGAAAGCGGCGAAGAACTGGAAGCGCTCGACCGCGTGGCAAAGCGGTTGGGAAGACAGGCACCCTTCGCCTTGCGGGTCAATCCGGACGTGGACGCCAAAACCCACCGCCATATCGCCACCGGAATGAAAAAGCACAAGTTCGGCGTCCCGTTTCACGAAGCCGATGCTCTTTTTGAGAAAAGCCGCCGGATGAGCGGCCTCATTCCCTGCGGCATTGATTGCCACATCGGCTCGCAAATAACCGAACCGGGGCCGATCAAAACCGCTTTTCGCCAGATGGCGGATTTGTATCAGAATCTCCGTGCTCGGGGTTTTGATCTGCGCTATATCGACGTCGGTGGTGGACTGGGCATCACTTATAGAAATGAAAAACCGCCTTCTATAACTGATTACGCCCGGATGGTTCGCGAAACCGCCCAAAAAACGGGCGCCACGATCCTGCTGGAGCCGGGACGGATTTTAATGGGAAATTCCGGCCTGCTTTTGAACCGCGTCCTCTACCGGAAGAAAACGGCCGGGAAAACCTGGGTTATCGTCGATGCCGGCTCGAACGACCTCCTGCGTCCGGCCCTGTACGAAGCGCACCACGAAGTCCTTCCGGTCCTCCGCCGCTTTGGAAAAAATACGCTCGTTTCAATAGTCGGCCCGCTTTGCGAATCCAGTGACGTTTTGGCCGACAACCGCCGGATGGTGTTACCCGAACGGGACGACTTGCTGGCCGTAATGAGCGCCGGCGCCTACGGAATGTGCATGGCCTCCAACTACAATTCCCGCCCCCGGCCTCCCGAGGTGCTGGTAGACGGTACGGCCTTTCGAGTCATCCGCCGGCGCGAAAGTTACGCCGACTTAATCCGCGGCGAGTAAATCGTTTTACTTTTCTTGCCCAACTGCAGCATAACCCCTTACGTTTTAGCCGACACCTTCCGCTGTAATTGAAAAATCCGCCAGGCCAAAAAGGCACCGGCCAGGGCCACTGCAAATGCGAAGGAAAAGAGGGCGAGATATGAAAGGTTTTGCAAAATCACCCCCCCCAAACCCGGAAAAAACAGAATGGGGAACAAAAGCGTGTGCAAAAGTCCAATGTAGAGCGTGCGGGAACTTTCGGGGGCGATTTTTAAAAGGTGATTCAAATATCCGACCGCCAGCCCTGAATTGGTGGCCCCGAGGGCAAAGAAAATGAGGGCAAAAAGATACGGCCCGAAACCGAACCAGCCGGAAGCAAGCGCCCAAACCGGCGCAAAAACCGCCAACCCCGCCGAACCGACCAAAACCAGCCCGTCTTTTCCGCGGTTGGAAAAGGCGCTCCACCACAGGTTGGAAACCGCCAGTCCCAAAACCTCCGCCGAAACAAAAAGCCCGGCAAAGCCCACCGGGAATCCAAGCTCAAAGCGGCCGAACAGAACGTAAAACGGCGCCGCGACCGTATAGGTGCCGATGAGCAGCCGCGTGCAGTACAGCCGGAAAAAATGAGGATCCGTTTTTAAAAGCGAAAACGCCTCTTGCAGCCGCTGCCGGTAGGGCACTTTTGGAAGAAGGTTTGGCAAAACCGGCTCTTTGACCCAGACAAATGAAAAAAGCCCCGCAAAAATGAAAAAAAAAGCGAACAAAAAGAGAATTTCGTAATTGCGGGGAAAGGGATTGTTGTCCAGAATTTCGGCCACCAGTCGCCCGAAGGCGGCGGCCAAAAGGCCGCCGACCGACATCCGCAGTCCCCAGAAGCTACCGCGCCGTTCCGGTGGCACCGTTTTCGAAACGATTTCCATAAAGGCCACTCCGGCAAAACCGCCGCCGATGGAATAGAGGCCGTAAAAAAGAAAGAAAAAAAACAAGACCTGCTCCGGTTTTTGATAGGAAGAGAAAAAGAAGGAGGCCAAAAGAGCCGTGAAAACCGCCAAGCGGAAAAAGGCGGCGCGGATGTAGAACGGTTTCTGGCGCTCCCGGTGGGCGGTCGCCGCCGCCACGAAAAGCTGCGGCACGAACCAGCCCACCTCGTGCAAAGCCGAGGCGGTTCCGACCAGAAAACGGGATTCGGTAAGTCGCGAAACAAAAAGCGGCAGGATGGTGTTGGCGTTTAAAAAGGCGCTGGAGGCGTTGAAGATGACGCCGTTGGTCACCCCCAGCCAGAAATTCCGCTGGCAATGTTCGGTCGCCTCCCCGAACGATGGTCTCTGTCCTTGAAGCGGAACGGTGTCAGCCGGTCTGGAAGAACCGTCTTTCTCCATTTTTTCATACTAAATAAAATCCGTCCTGCGGTCAAGAAAGATTGGTTTTCGAAGGTACCCAAGCTAGCGGAAGGCCGGAGGGGCGTTCGGATCGGAAATGCGGGGGGCAATGCGCAGTTCGTAAATAAAATAGGCGTTATACTGGTTGGGTGGTATCCGCACCATGTCGAACTCGGTCTGCTCCACGGCGCGAATCGCTTCCCGGTCGATGGCATCCCGGCGGGTCGGGTTCTGCAGCTCCGCCCGGCGCACCTTGCCTTCAAAGTCTAAAAGCACCCGGAATACCAGGCGCGTGCGGATGTTGGCATCGATTTCCGATATTGGATATACGAATCCGCCGTCCTTTTTCACCGGCGGCGCCAAGGGATGCTGGCGGAACCCCATCTTCAGCGAATCTTCGGGCGAAAAATTCACTTCCGTTGTATCGGACCGGCGGGTTGTGTCGCTCGGGGCCGGGCTGGGCGGGGGAACGGCGGCTGCCGTATCGGGCCGCAAGACTTCCGGACGAGCCAGCCCGACTTTCTCCTTCGCCCGTTGGGCATATTCCGTATCCGGATATTTTTGAAGAACTTCCTGGTACGCAAAAATCGCCCCCGAATCGGCTTCCGAGGACCGGCTCGCTTCCGAAAGTAACGCCAGACTCAAAAGCGCTTTGGGAGCGTACGCCGATTGGGGAAACCGGTTTGGAATGGAGGAGAAAACATCCTTGGCGCTGTCCATCTGGCCGTTTTCCCACAATCGTTCCGCCCGGCGGTAGACCGCCTCCGGATAACCCGTATCGGCCGGTGAGCCCAAAAGCCCCAACCGCGAAAGCGCCTCTTTGGCATAATCGGAGTAAGGATAATTGCTCAAAAGTTTTCGATAGACCGAATGGGCCGAAACCGTATCTCCGAAACCATCCTGCCTCAAAAAGCCGTACGCCAATAGTGCCTTGGGTGCTGTAGGCGTCCGCGAAAACTTTTCGAAAATGGTCCGGTAAGCCCACAGGGCTGAATCCGGTTTTTTTAGCGAAAGCCGGTACACCTCCGCCAACAGATACCAGGAATTGGCCAGACGGTTGGAATCGGCGGCGGCCGGAGAAGGGACCGGTTTGGTGGAATCGGATAAGGATGCGTATTGTTTGGCCGTATCCGGCCTTGCTGAATCCAAAGAGGAGTCCGGAACCAAGGCCAGTTCCTTCTGGAAGCTTTCAAAGCGGGCAATTTCCTGCGAACGGGACAACGCCTCCTGAAGAATGTTGGGCGTGGGGCTTTCCTTGGAAACTTGCTCGTAATTTTCCTTGGCTTTGGATAAATCCCCCAGCTTTTCTTGATGAATTTTCCCCATCTCCAAATACGCTTGGGCGGAGACCCGTTGCCCCTTGAAAAAGTCAGTCGTCCAGCGCAATATGTTCAAAGCCTCCGAAACAGAATCCAAAACCACGTACCCCTGGGCCATCTTGAGTTTCAACTCCCCTAAATTGCTGTGATAGCGGGGATCTTTGGAGAGTTTGTTAAGGAGCGAAATCGCCTCCCGCGTGCGGCCGATTTTATAGGCGCAATCCGCGGCGGCCAGGGCAGCGTTGTAGGAAAGTTCGGCGGACGGGGAATTTTCCGGAACTTTGGAATAGGCGCCGTAGGCCTCCACGTACTTTTCCTGCTGGAAAAAAGCGGCCCCCTGACGGGAATACAGGTAGGCCTTGCTTTCCTTTTTGATGGGAAAACCTAAAACTTTTTCGTAGGCGGAAGCGGCGGAGGGATAATCCCCAAGCGCAAAATAGCTTTCGGCGGCTACCAGTGCCAGTTCCCCTTTTATGTCTTTTGATTTGACCTCGTCGATGGAACGGTTGGCCAAATCCCGCGCCGCCTCCGGCCGGCCGGACTTCAAAATCGAACGGGCCAGATACACTTTTGCCTCCGGGGTGAATTTGGAATTGGGAAACCCGGCCAGAAGCTCCTCAAACTTCCCCTGGGCTTTGAAATGCTCCCCCATGTTGTAGTAGGAACGGCCGATTAGAAAAAGCGCGTCATCCACCCAGCCGGACTTGGGGTGGAAGGTCAAAACCTTGGAGGCCCACTTGATGGCGGCCTGATAGTCGGCGGAGGTGGCCCCGTCTGCCGTTTCGCGGCCCGATTTTTTTTGCGCTTTCTCTGCCTTGGAATAGCTTTTCTTGGCCAAGTAGAACGTGTTGAAATAGACACAGCCGGAGAAAACAAAAAGGCCCAAAAACAGAAAAACACCAAGTTTTGCCAAAAGGCCTTTATGTATCGATTTCTTTTTTAAACGGTCAACCATTCATTCGCAAATTTTCCCCGGTTTTTCTCCTTTCGTTCAGAGTATTGTCATGCGCCCGCGACCGGGCTTTGTCTCTATGTAATATACACCCGAAAAGACGCTTTCCAACCCCTTTTTATATCGTGTCCACCTTTTCCGCCATTCGCGCCAGTTCCTCCAGATAGTCGAAGAAAAGCTTCTCCATGTCGGTCTTAGACACCTTTATTTCCCCGGCCCGCGCCCGTCCGATTTCCAGAAGCACGGTGGGGTCCAGACCAAAATGCTCGCATACCCGTTCCACCAGTTCCCGTACGTCCCGCACGACCCGTTTTTCTCGCAGATAGACGATACCGAAAAAGATGACCCGGAGCGAGTTGAACGATCGGGAGAGAATGGACAAAAGCCGCGCCTCGTCCCCGTCCGACTCCAGATAGGCCTGCCGGGCCAAAAGCAGTTTTCCCTTGATTTCCCGCTCCAGTTCCAGCCGCAAATGCTTGGGGTCGACGGTTGTTCCTTCGAGAATGTTGTGCCCGTGCAAAAGGATGTGGAAGGAGCGGATGTCCAAGAATTCCAAGGGGAAGGTGTCGGTGGAAAAGCGGACGTAGGTCGGGTCCAGAAAAAGAGGGGTGGCCAAGGGCGGCTTCTCCACCTCCGAGCGGATTTTACGGTAATCCGCAAGCTCCTCCGGCCCCACTCCGTCCAGAGCGACCAGCAAATTTACGTTCGAACGCTTGGGAACATAGGCCCCCCGCGCCGTCGAACCGTAAACCATGATTCCGAGAAGCCGCTCGGCGTAGGCGGCTCTCACTTTTTCAACGAAGCACCCCAATTTTTCGGGAACGTCCGCCTCCACGTTGGGAAGCTGCACCCCTTCCAAAACCGTCGGTTTGTTCACAGCAATTCCTCCTTTATCATGACAAGCCACTCCGAGGCCTTTCCGGAAAGAAAGAAATCCGCCTCCGGTGTGAGCGGCGTCGGTTCAAGATTGATTTCAACCAGAATTGCCCCGTTTCGCCTGGCGGCCAAGGGGAGCGAGGCGGCCGGCTGGACCAAGGCGGACGTTCCGATAGAAAAAAACAGCTCGGCCTTGCAGGCCGCCTGCAGCGCGGAATCCAAGACGGAGGATGAAAGCGCCTCGCCGAACCAGACCACGTCCGGCCGCAGCATTCCTCCGCAGCCGCAACGCGGGGGAACCTGACCGTTGGACTCAACTTTTTCGGGATAAAGCTTGCCGCAGGAATGGCACCGGTTACGGCGAATGTTGCCATGCAGTTCAAGAATATTTTCGCTGCCGGCGGCAAAATGTAGCCCATCTGTGTTCTGGGTAATCAGCGTAAACTCTGTATAAAACTTTTCCAGCTCGACCAAAGCCATGTGTCCGGGATTGGGTTGGGCGTTGGCGTAAATCGAGCGGCGGTATTCATACCACTCCCACACCACCTGCGGCCGATGCAAAAAACCGTCAATGGAGGCCAAATCCTCCGCCTTGTATTTTTTCCACAATCCTCCGTCGCCGCGAAAGGTCGGCAGACCGGACCCGGCGGAAATCCCCGCGCCAGTCAGCGCCACCACCCGCTTGGCTGATTTCAAGCGTGAAACCAGTTCGGGGGAGAGGGTTTTCACAAGTGTTTCCATCCGGGCTTACGGCTTGCCGGAAAACAAATCCAGTTTTTCGAGTTCTTCCCTTTCCGGTTTGGTTTTCCTCTCCGCAACCGGCGGATAAAAAAGATGGGCAATCGGAAAAAGGCCGTAGATTCCTCCGGAATGCAGGAACAAAATCCGTTCTTTCGGGCCAAAGGTCCCCTTCCGCGTTTCCTCGAGAAGTCCCAGCATTCCCTTGCCGGTGTAAACCGGGTCCAGAACGATGCCGGAGCTTTTGGCCACGGCGGAAATCAGCTCCCGTTCTACCGGGCGGGAACGGGCATAGCCGTCCCCGACGTAACCGTCGATGATGTCCAACTCGTCCAGATTGACCTTCAGCTTCCAGCGATACTTCCGCAAAAAAGCGGAAATCAAGTTCCCGATGCGGTTTTTGAAATAGTCTGCCGTGTAGCAGACGTTGAGGCCCGTGATTTTCACCTTCCAACCGAACGCCTTGGAGCCCAAAAAAAGCCCGGCGTACGTCCCGCCGGAGCCGATGGCGCAAACCACCCGGTCCACCTTGATTTTCGATTTTTTCAACTGGGACAGAATTTCGAGGGTGGCCTTGATGTAACCCCAAACCCCCAGCTCGCTGGAAGCCCCTTCGGGAATGATGTACGGATTTCGGCCGGCTTCTCGAAGTTTTTCCGCTTCCTCCTCCATTAAACGGTCCACGTATTCGTATTCCGCCGGGGTGATGTGCTTGATTTCCGCACCTACTAACTTATCCAGAAAAAGATTCCCCTGCGCCTCCGTATCCGGTTTCCCTCTCAGAATAAGATGGGACTTCAGGCCCATCTGCGCGGCCAGAACGGCCGTGGCCCGGGCATGGTTGGACTGGATGCCGCCGCAGGTGATGAGCGTATCGGCTTTCTTTTTGATGACCTCGGTGGCGATGAATTCCAGCTTTCGCGCCTTGTTGCCGGATAAGAGAAGAGAAGTCAAATCATCCCGTTTAAGGAGAATTTTCAAACCCGCTGGCCAGCCGGGCGGCGGCTTGAACGGCTCAATCGGCGTAGGGCCGGCAACGAGCGAAACTTTTTTTGGATACGCGACCTTCACGGAACCAATATATTACTTCTTCCTCTTCAGCCGCTCCTGAATTTTTTTCTGCAGTTGTTTGTCAGCCGGCACCGGCTCGGTCAGTGCGGCGGGGCGAAGGATTTTGTCCAATTCCGATTTCTCCAAAAGCCCCTTCTCCAACGCCAGAACCTTGAGCGGCTTGTCGGTGGCCAAGGACTCTTTGACCAAGAGGGCCGTGCTCAAGTAGCCGATGTAGGGGGTCAGAGCCGTGGCGGTGACCAGCGAGTTATCCAAAAGTTCGGCAATCCGCTTTTTGTTCGCCTTGATGCCGGATACGCATAAGGTGCGGAACATTTTGGTGCCATTAGTCAAAAGCGGGATCCCTTTGATGAAATCGTAGGCAATCAAAGGGGTCCAGACGTTGAGTTGAAAATTTCCCTCCGAGACGGTGGACAAAACCACGTCCGAAAGGCCGGAAAGCTGCAAACAGACCATTTTGTACGGCTCTACGATGGAAGGGTTGATTTTCCCCGGCATAATGGAGCTCCCCGGTTCCACGTCGATTAAGTCGATTTCCTTCAGCCCCGCCTTTGGCCCGCCGGACATGTACATCAAATCGTTGGCAACCTTTATCATCTCCAAAGCATGCAGCTTCATCCGTGCCGCCAGAATTCCGAAGGCGGACACCGATTGGCACATGTAAACCAGATTTTTCGAGGCGTAAAAATTAAAACCGGTGATGCGGGCGATGTTTTTCGCCGCCAAGTCGGGATAGCGTTTGTCCGAGTTGATGCCCGTGCCGATGGCCGTGCCCCCCAACCCCAGTTCCAAAAGCCCGTCGGCCGCCAGTTCGATGAGCATCCGCCCGCGGTGCACCGTTTCGGCAAACGCGCCGAACTCCTGTCCCAGCCGGATGGGAACGGCATCCTGCAGGTGGGTGCGTCCCACCTTGACGATGTTGGCAAACTGTTTGGCCTTGAGGTCAAAAGCATCTTCCAGCAGTTTCAATTCCTTGATGAAATCGGCCAGCATAATCCGGCAGGCAATGCGCACGGCGGTCGGCGTCACGTCGTTGGAGGATTGCCCCAAATTGACATGGTCGTTGGGATTGACCAGCGAATAGTCTCCCTTTTTTCCGCCCAAAATCTCGATAGCCCGGTTGGCGATGACCTCGTTCGTGTTCATATGGTGCGGGGTGCCCGCCCCCGCTTGAATCATATCGATTAAAAACTGGTTGTTGAACTTTCCGTTCTGTACTTCCTTGGCGGCTTGAATGATGGCCTTGGCTATCTTCGGTTGGAGAAGTCCTAATTTGAGATTCGCCTCCGCCGCCGCCTGTTTGATGATGGCGTAGGATTTGATAAGGACCGGATGGGTCGTTTCTCCGGTCAGTTTGAAGTTCTTTCGCGCCCGCTCGGTAAAAATGCCGTAGTAGGCGTTGGCGGGAACTTTCAATTCTCCGAGTGAATCCTTTTCTATTCGGTATTCAGGCATCTGGCTTCCTTTTCGAGAGATTTGTAAAAGATCGGTTTGTCCTCCTGGATGATTCCGGGGTCCCCTGTCGCATGAATCTCAATTTTTTGCACGGTGCGGGGATGATTTTTTTCGGGGTGGAATTTTGAATCATGGCGCAGGCGAATATAGAGGCGGCCTGTGGTGCTGTCAAAGCCGCCCCGGGCGAAAAACTTGCCAATAATTTCCCTTGCTTTGGCTCCCCCACCCCCCTATACTTAATGGCGAGAGGAGAGAATAGTGAAAAACCTCTTACAATTCACTGATGAAGGCTGCTCCCGACGGTTGAGCGTACGCCGAGACCCCAGTAAGTTCTTGTTCTACAAGAAGATATTGGGTAGCGACAGCAAAATACCAACGGCGGCTTTAAAACGCCTTTAACGTTCTATTTGGAGAGGTTTTTTTCCAATAGAATCTTTCCTCTTTTCACCCCGCTGTCCAAAAGACGGCGGGGTTTTTATTTGGTGCTAACCCTTGATCTTTAAATCGGAACAACCCCGCCTTAATCCTCCCTCCAAGAGAGGAAAGCTTCTTACAGGGGGTGGCCCGGAGCCCCCGCTCCGGGCAACTCGGCTTTAATGGATTTCGGAGCGTTTAACGCCTTTCCAAAAGCGCCAGCGATCGATAAAAGCTGGTTTTTTCCAGCGAGGGTCGCAACTCGGCCGTCAGGTTTTCAACCGACGTCTCCCGGCTTCCGTCCACCACCGCCCCCTTGATGAATTGGTGGACAAGCCGTGCGAAAAACTCGGTCAAACTCGGCACGGAAATCTTTTCCTCCGCCGGCTTGAAGGAAAGATTCCCCCCCGTCTCCACAAAAAGACGGTGATGAAACGGAAAATCCCCCGCCAGCTCCTCGCGGGATTTGCGCCAGTTCTGGGTCACTTGGTAGGCCCCCAGGGATTGCTTGAAGTGGCCGGAAATCAAATTGGCCGTGTGCAAGAACAGATTCAATGCCTCCTCCTCGGAAAGCAGGGCCTCCCCGGAGAGCTTTTCCCGCACGGTCTCGTACCGTTCCATCCAGCGCTCCAGGGCACGGATGGAGTTCTTCATCACCAAATCAAAAATCGCCTCGTCGATGGGCCCCTTGGTGAAAACCAAAAGGGCCGCCTTTTCCAGATTCTGCAAAATAGCCGTGCCGGAAGAAAACGAAAAATTAAAGCGGGCCTCCGGCTTCAAGTAGTAGCTGACCTGCAAAAGCCGGATGGCAATCGATTTGATGGTCTCGATGGAAAAACTGGCGGGCAGAAGCTGGTAGGTGGTCTCCTCCGTTTTGTTCAAAAGCAAAACGCCGGAAACCCCCGGCACCGCCTTCAAATCCTCCAGAACCTTGTTCATCCCTACATTCCGAGCGGCAGAAGTTTTTCAAACTCATCTTTTAAGGAAGCCGCCTCCCCCTTCACAGCCAGGCCGACAAAAAGCTCCGGCACCTGCCCCAGAAAAAGTTCCCCCGCTCCCAAAATCCCCTCCCCTTTGCGAAAGCGCCCCAGCTTGGTGTTTTTTTCCAGAAAGGCGAGCAAAACCACCAGTTCGGAAAAAAGGAAGGCGCTTTCCTTCAACTCCTCGGAAAGCTCGGCCTCCATTTGCAAAACCCCCTCCGGGTTGGCCGTGATGTAACCGACCGCGGCGGGATGGGCGGCCAGCCTCTGCAAATCTTCAAGTTCAAAAATTTTCTTGGTCTCCGCCTTCCGGCGGATTTTGGCTTCGAGATATTCCGTGGTCTCCCGATGCTGGAGGACGAGCTGCCGGTCCAAGGCTCGCTTGTCCTCGTCGGTTTCCACCCCCCCAATCCAAGGTTGGTCCGCTTTGTGGACCACCTCTCCCCCCATAAAAACGGTGGTGACGATGTGCGGCCGGGGGGTGTGCAGAAATTCGGTTTGAATCTGGAATTCCTTATCCTCCCAGACCACTTTTCCCAGCTTGCCGGTCGGCGTGTACATGGTTTTTCAGGAAACCCAGCACCCCTCGGGCGCCGGTCCCCCTTTATCTTATTTCGGCAAAACCGGCCGGTTATGCAGGGGACGGGGCGGGTGGTTTTAAAACCATTATAACGGAACCTGCTGGGTAATGGGGACTTTAATCTAAAAAAAGGGGAACTGCTTGATCAGCTCCACCAGTTCCGGTTTTTCCCTTTTCACCAGCTGGGCGTTTTTGGCCGCTTTGGCAAAGTTGGGGTTGATCCTCAACGATTTTTCAAAACTTTCCAGCCCGGCCCGCACAAGAAAGAAATAAAGCAAAAGTTGGCCAGCCGCCCGCTTCCGCTCCTTCCAATGGGAAGGGACGCCGGAAGGATACCCTTCTATTTCCGCAAGGGCGGTGGAGAGGGAGCCGAAATCCAGGTTCCCCACGCCGGACAAAAACAAAAGCCAGAGAAAATCCACGGAACTGAAAGGGGGGACGTTTAAAAATTGCTCCAAAACGGGCCGAAGCCCCGTCGCCGTGCCGGCCAGATCTCCGGAGTCGTAGAGCGCCAGAAGATGACGGGTCATGTCGGAACTGACCCCGTACTCGGCCCGCACCGCCTCTTCGAGCCGCACCCGGAATTCGGCCGGTCGGTTGGACGGCCCGGGGGGGAGTGTCAGGAGTTTTAAATAAACCTCCAAAAACGACTGTTCGCGGCTGGCGGCCGCCCCCGTTTTTTTCAAGGCTGCCAGCCCCTCCTCCCCTTTGCCGGCCCAAGCCCAAAAACAGCTGGAAGCCAGAGGGGCCTTTGCTTCAAAGTCATCCGGCAGCGGCTTGGCCCCCCATTCGGCCCGCCATGCGGCCACGGCCAGAAAACCGAACCGGTAATCGATTGGGACGGCTATGGAGAAATTAAAAAAGGCCGCCGGATACCGCTTTCTCCAGAAATTCCAAAGCCCCAGAAGCGCGGCCACCTCGGGCTTTTCGGCCGCCTCCGAGCGGTTGATTTTTTCGACTACAAACTCCCTGCCGTCCGTCAAAACTCCAGCCCCCCCAAAAGTACAGTTTGCTTGCCGGATATTTTTTTCACCAGTTGCAGGCTTTCCTTCTCCTCCCCGCAGTCCTCCTCCGCGGCGGCCAGGAAAAACCGGGCGTAAAACAGGTAGGCGATTCCCAAAAAATTGGACAAATCCGAGAAACCGAACCGGTTTTCCAGATATAGCCGCTCGATGTAGCGCTCCAGTTGGATGCGGGAAAGCAACTCCGGCCCGCTGCGGAAGGCCAGATTGTAGAGGTAACACCAGGCCTTGAGGTTGGACTTGTCCACCTGCGAGCCGCACTTCGCCTTCAAGTCCAAAAAAATGCGGCAGAGGGAATCGTAATGAATGGTCGGATTGATGGGGGGAAAAGGGGACTTCGGGTCCAGGAGGGTAAACGCCTCTTTCAAAAGCTCTTCGGCCCGTCCCAGATAACTTTCCCCCTGCCGCCCGGCCCGGTCCAAGTACAATTGAGCCAAGTTCAGGCGGGCATCCAGATATTTGGGATTGGTTTCAAGGGCCGCCAAAAGCGCTTTTTCCGCCTCTTCGATCCGTCCCTCTTCGAGGTACACCTGCCCCAGCGCGTTGGAGTAATCGGCGTAGCGGGAGTCGAGGGCGGCCGCCTTCTCGAAGCAGGCCGCCGCCTGGTTGAACTTCCCCTGCCGATGGCAAACGCTTCCCAGGTAAAAAAGCGCCTCGGCAAAGTCGGGAAAGGCGGCCAACGCCGCCTTGAGCTCCAGTTCCGCCTCGGTATAGAACTGATAGACGAAGAAAAAATATCCCAGCTTCATCCGCGCCTGGGGATCCTTGGCCCCGGAAAGCTTGGTGCGCAGCTGCAGGGCCAAGAGCAGTACCGAGACCTCCGAACTGTGGGCCCGGCCTGCCTCCAGTCGCTCATTCTCGGCTCCCTCGGAACGGTACAACCGGGCCGACACCAGCCGGTTGTTGCGGAAAAAGTTGACCACCCAGGCCCCCTCCAACTCGTCATAGGCGGTCTCCACCCGGTAGGTGGCCCCGTCAAAGGAAAAATCATCCCGCAAAACCAGGTCGGAAAAAACCGGCCTTCCGGCGATTTTCTCGGTTGTTTCGGCGCGCTCCGTAAAAATTCCCCCCGTAGAGGGTATCGGCGCGCCCGGAGCGCTTCTTGAGAATGGAAAAAGGGGAAGCTATGGGATTCGCAAGCCCCGCCGGGCGGCCGAGCGGGCGTAGCGGTAGCGGCTTTTGGTTGAAAAAAGCTTCTTTCTCCAAAGCAGCCGGACCAGCCCCCAAAAACCGATGGCATAGCCGCGCCGCACCAGCTCCGATTTCAGCTCCCCGATGGAATAAAACGGATCGTCCGCCACCAACCGCAGAAGCGTCTCCTCCAAACCTTCCGCTTTAATCGGAGGGGGAACCGCAATCCCCCCCGGGGAAACGAGGGGGGGTGCTGGCGCGGCCTTGAAGCTGCCGGCCGGCAACTCCGTGCCGAAATCCTCCCGCGCCCGGTCGATGGAGTCAAAAGCCCGCAGAATGGAATCAAATTCCAGAAGCTCGAACACCTCGTATACGGATGGCATCATCCGCGCCAGCTTGATGTCCCCCCGGTTGGCGCGCACCTCCCGGATGTTGGAGACGAAAATCCCCCAGCCGGCCGAGGAGATGTAATCCACCCCCCCCAAATCCACCACGATGCGGTACTGTTTTTGTGAAAGAAGGGAGTTCATCACCTTTTCCAGTTCGGAGGCGGTCATCGTATCCACCACCCCGTCCACTCGCAGGATGGAAAGCCCTCCGCCGTTGGCCGCCTCGAGCGAGATTTTAATTTCCGGCATTCCCTTTCGGCCCTTCGATGGTATATTCCAGCCCGGCGGCCTCCGCCCAGGGTCTCTTGCTTGCGACCTTCACGCCGTCGACTCCTTTTGCCAAACCTTCTTTACTATTCTCGGCGGCCGGGGCCTTATCTTTCACCACCAATGCGGTAACGTCGTCCCCCCAACCAGCCGGACCGACAAAGCCGGCCAGTTCGGTTTTCAATCTATCCACGAGTCCTTCGGCCGAAAGCTCGACGCAGTTCCCGACCAAACCGGCGAGACGATCCGTGCCAAATCGTTCCCCGCGGTCGTTGGCCGCTTCAACAATGCCGTCGGTATAAAGCAAAAAGAAATCCCCTTTGCCCAAGGTCAGTTCCTCCACTTTGATTCGCTCTTCGAAACTCGCTCCCTCCGGCAGAGTCAACCCCACCGGCAGCCCGCCGGGATTGAAACGCAAAACCTTCCCTTCCGCCGCCCGGTACAAAAGCATCGGCAAGTGTCCGGCCGACGAGTAGTAAAGCTTTCTCATTTTGACATCCAAAAGCACCAAGAAAACGGTTACGAACATGTTCCGGGCAATCCCTTCGGCGGCCAGCCGGTTGACGCGGCACAGAATCTCGGCCGGAGAGGAGGCCCCTTTGGCTTCCAACCGCAAGGCCGTTCGCACCATCGCCATCCCCAAAGCCCCCGGCACCCCCTTGCCGGAAACGTCCGCCACGGCGATCCCCAAAAGCCCCCGTCCGGCCGGAAAGAAGTCGAAAAAATCCCCCCCGACTTCCCGGGCCGACTGGTACCAGGCAGCCACTTCCATTCCTTCGATTTTCGGGAACTCCGCCGGCAAAAGTGCGTGCTGTACTTCCTGGGCCAGCTCCATTTCCCGGCGCATTTTCTCCTGTTCCAAAAGCTCTTTCTGCGATTTTTTGAAATGCGCCGTGATTTCGTTAACGCTGCGGGCAATTTGGCCGAATTCATCCCGGCCGGTGACGGGTACACCCGCTTCCCCCTCCTTAACCCGGCGCAGCCCCTCTGCCAGCCGCCGGAAGGGGCGGGAAAGATAGGCGGACAGCAGCCAGATTGCCAGGGTGCCGAATAAAAAAACGGAAAGGCAGATTTGGACAAGAAAGGAGCGGGCCTGCGCCAGTTCCGCCTCCAGACCGGCCGTGGAGACGGAAAGATGCACACGCCCGAGCGGTTTGGCACCGGAATAAATTTCCTGCGCCAGGTAATATCGAACATCCGCCGGATGGCCGGTTTTCGACCCCCCCCTGTTTTCCGCAACCTCGAAGCGCTGGGGAATGCCGGCCGGCTCCGCCGAAACGCCGGATGGGGGTTGGTAGACCGAAAGCAGCTGCCACGGACCAAAGGCGTCTGCCCATATCTTGTTTTCTTTATCCACGATCACAAGCGACGCGAGTTCCGGATGGTCCTCCCGGGTTTTGGAAGCCAAACTGGAAAGCATCAAGTCGTTCTGGTTGAAAAGCCCGTCTGTAGCGGCGGAAGCCAGCCCGCCGGCCAGATCCAGAAGTTTTTGCTCAAAATTGGCGGTCACGGTTTCTGTGATTTTTCGCTGGGCGGCAAAAAAACTGCCTGCGACCAGCCCGCCGAGAATAATGGTTCCGAAGAGGGCCACTTTGGTGCGCAAGGAAAAGCGGACGAGCTGGGGGAGGGGGGAATTTTTGAGGTACTTGCGCATCCGGAATTCGTTCTCCTCCCCGCGCGACAAATACCCCACCTCGTCCATGATTTTTTCAATGAGATATAGCCCCAGTCCCCCTTTGCGGCCGGTCTCAACCAAACGGGACAAATCCAATTTTTCCCCCTCCTTGATTTCCAGCCGCCGGCCACGGTCGTAAAGGGAAAACTCCACGTAATCCCTGGCCGTGCGGACGGTGAGTCGCAGGGGCCCTTCGGCGTACAAATAGGCGTGGCGGATGACGTTGGTGGCTGCCTCCTCCACCGCCAGCCAAAAGGCGCTTTGGTCCTTGGTGGAAAGCGAAAGCTCCCACAAGGCCGAAATCAAAAACCGGTGCAGTTCCTCCAGCGCTTCCGGCTTGGCTTGGAAAAAAGCGGTGCTCTCTTTTAACGCCCGGCTCATTGCAGCCGTTTCCGGGCATCCGCCACGTTGCGCAAAAGCGCCTCGTTGTTGGGATAGCGCAAAAGAAGCCCCTGCCAGATTTCGAGCGCTTTTTGATAATCGCGCGCCGTATAGGCCGAAAGCCCTTCGTTGTAGAGCCGCCAGGCCTCCGGGTCTTTTTGCAAATCCTCCAGCGTCGTGGGGCGCGCAGCCGTAGAGCGTATTTTTTGCAGGTACGCAGAGGCGGTCGGCTCCCCCGGGCGCAGTTTCAATATCTCTTCGAAGTTTTGCTGGGCGGAAAAAAGCCGCCCTGCTTCAAAATCGGCGATCCCCTTTTTAAGCAAATCGGAAATTTTTATTTCTTCCGCCACAAGACGGAACCGCCCGGAGGCCAAAGTATCCGCCGGATCCAAAGCGGCCATCTTCTCCCAGGCGGCCAACGCTGCCTCGAATCGTTTCTCGCGGAAGGCCCGCCAGCCGGCGGAATCCAAACTGCCTTTGGCCGAGTCCAAACTGGCCCGAATCCGTCCCGCCAGTGCTGCGAACTCCCCGTCCCCCAACCCTGCCCGCTCTTCCAAATGTCCCAGCGCTTTTTTGAAGTTTCCGGCCGAATACTCCCGCTGGGCGGACTCCAGCCCTTCCTGCTGCAGCCGGAGAGTCAACGCCTCTTCTTCTTTTGTCTCCTTTTCCGTCCGCACCAGATTTTCCAGCCGGACGGCCTCCTTCATTAAAATCTCATTTTCCGGGTCGATTCCCAAAGCCAACCGCACGTAGGCCAAAGCTGAATCATTTTGACCGGAAGTGCCGAAACTTTCCGCCTGCGAGCGGTAGGCCTCCAGGCGGTCGCGATTGGCCCGCAGGAAATTTTCCCGCTCCACTCGTTGCCGCCTTTCCAAACCGCCTTGTTTCCGCTCTTGGACGGACGGGCCGAAGCGGAACGAAAAACCGAAGCGGTGGCTGGCGGAAAACCCCTCCGGCTGCGGCTTGAAGGCGTAATCCAAGCCGAGTCTTTGGAAAGCCAGCCCGAAGCCAAAAGTTACCCTCTCTCGGTCATAGCCGCCTCGGACAAAAACAGAGCTTCGATACGACACCTCCGCGCCGGCATGCCAGGCCACCGGCGCGTTTTCCGATTTCTCGGCATCCACCGCCGTCCGCACCCCCCAGAAACTTTGGCCGAGCGGCAGAAGATACGACGCCCCCGCTTTGAAATTTCTGGGGATCGATTCCTTGCTGCTGTTCAATTTCAAATCGGAGGAGACGGCATCCTGGGCGTTCAGGCCCAAAAAGAGATTTTCGTACGGCTCGATAAGAAGGCCGAAATCCGCGCCGGCCGCGTTGGCCGAATAGCCGGCCAGCGACTGGTTGTACGCTTTAAAAGTTCCTCCCACGGATAGAAACTTAAACAAAGGATAGCCGTATGCCAACAGAATTTCCGTTTCGGAAAAGGAGGTGGAACCCAACTCGGCGGCCCGGGAATCGCGGGAGAAAATGCCGTCCGTCCCGACCCGCAAAAACCCCAGAGCAAAAGAACCATGCCCAACGGTGGGATAAGCGAGTCCGGCAAAGTCAAACTCGCTCCCTTCCGGCAGCGTGACGTGGGAGAAATCGAGTTCGCTGAAAGGCAGCCGCGCCAAACCCGCCGGGTTCCAGAAAACGGCCGAAGCGTCGTCCGCGATGGAAACAAAGCTCCCCCCCATCCCCACCGCCCGCGTCCCGGCTCCAAGCAGGAAAAGAGAAGAAGTGCCGGAACTCCCTTCCAGGCCAAAAGCGATTGAACGTAGCAAAAGAACGGCAAGCAGGAAGACCGGCCCGATTCTTTTCATTTCACCACCGCCAGTTTCTGTTTGACCGTTTCCCCCGTGGCCGTTGAGCGGATAACGGCAAGGTACACCCCGTTTTTGACCATCTCCCCTTTTCCGTTGCAACCGTCCCATTCAATTTGGTTGACCCCTGCACTGCTGGCGTACGCTTTTTGCATCACCAGTTCGCCTGCCAGCGTGTAAATTTTCAAATCCACCTCGGAGGCGGCGGAAAGCCGGTAGGAAATTTGAATTTTTTCGGCCGGCGGCGAAAACGGGTTGGGATAAGTGACAAGCGAAGCGGCCAGCCCCGCGCCGGAGGCCGTGGTGAAAACCGAGGAGGTGTAGTCGAACGGCTGGCCGTTTGGATTTAAAAGCAAAGCCGGCACGGGAGGAGCCCCCGAAACGGAATCTAACGCTTCAATCAGCGTTGCGCTGGAGTAGAACCGGAGTGACTGGGAAATCTGCATTTCCGGCCGGACGGTCAGTGCAAGAGTCCGGGTCTCCTCCGGGCCGATCAGCACCGGCGGAGTAAATTCGAACGACAAGCGGCCATCTTCAATGGTTGCGGGAGAGGAACTGCCGCCGCCCGAAAGAACGGCGGACTGGAAGGCGGAAAGCTCCGCCGCCATGCGCAGCCCGCCTATCCTTATCGAAACTTTTTTCACCAGAAAATGATGGCTGCCGGATGCGTCCGGATTGGAAAAGCCAAGCTCGAAGGGGGTGGCCGGCTCACCGGCGTACAAAAGCGGCGAGGGTTTTTCCACGGCCGAAATCAAAAGGGCAATCCGGGCGGGAATGATTCGGAAGAAAAGTTCAACCGAGTCGGAAAAAACTTCCGCTGGGGAGGCGGTGTTGGAATCGTTCGGAATTTGATGCCAGTACGCCACAATCCGGCCGGAATCGATGGTCTCCTGCGCCAAAAGCTGGAAGACAGCCGGCTGGGTGGCAGAAATTGCAGCACTCGAATCGGAAATGAACGTCAAAATGGGTGGGGCAACTTTGATTCGTACCTGCCCCGTGCCGACCGGCGCTTCTCCCAAATTGCCGAGCGCCACGGCCAAAGTCATCGTCTGACCGGCGGGCAGAATTCCCCCGCGGGCGGAGGGAGGGGCGGCAACCTCCGGTGAAAGTTCCAGAACCGCCTTCCGCTGACGCTGAATGGTGACTTGATTCATTTTCACCGTCAACTCGGCGGGGGCGGCAGAAACGGTGCCGTATCCGGGAAGAACCTCCATCTCGTAGGTAAACGTCCCCAGTTTGTTGGAATCGGCCGGGACGACAAGGTTTCTCTCCGCCGTCTCCTGTGGCGCCAGAACGGGAACGACGAGCGAAGCCACCTGCGTATTCCCCTCTTTTAGGTAAAGCCAGGTTGCCGAAAGCGTTTCCGCCGAAGGGTTGGACAACCGTACCCGGATGGGAAAAGTCCGGTCGCTGTTGACCCGGTTGCGGGAGGAGGTCACGGCCCAAAGCGAATCCAGTATCAAAGCGGGCTGCGGGTAAAGGGTGACGGAATCCGGCAGGGCCAAAAGAGAGTCGACCGCCAGTCCGTTTTCAGTCCCGGAAAGTTTAACAGATGGTTTCCAGTTGAAAATTCCCTTCGGCGGGGGAGTGGGGAGCCGGGTAACCCGGAAGTTGAGTTCGCTCGGCGGCCCGGGGGCAATCGGCACGGTCGGCTGGAGGTATCCGAAAATGGAGTCACTGCCGTGAACTAAAACAAGTTGCGAAAGGGTATCCGCTTTTAAAACCGCCTGGCCGTCGTTCCCCAGTCGCAAATGGAAATTCAGAGGAGTTTCGAGAAGCGCCGCGGTGGGTGAAAGGGAACCGGCAACATAGTAAATCCGGGAAGGATCTTCTAGGAGGATGGAATCGCCGAGAGTAAATGAATCGGTGTGGCTGATGCCGTCCCGCCGTCCAAACAGAATAAGTGAACCGGCGTACGCGCCGGAAACGCTTTCCAAAGGAAAACTGTCCGACCGGAAGTTTACAATCCCCTCCCCGCTTCGCGGCAAAAGAGTCGTGTTCGCAATGAAAAACGATCGGGATGTGGCGCCGCGGCTGAAAACGAGCCGCGTGGCCGGATCCAAAACCACGTCAAAATTGGACTGGTTGACCAGCTTTACGGCGAAAGGATACAACCGGCTCTTGGAGACCCGCTCAAAATTCAACCCTTCGGCCGACGGGCGCAAAAAAAGCGAATCGACAACTGCCAGCGAATCCAAAACGGGCGTCCGAATGGTGGTGAAATTGGCGCCGAAACGCCCCGACAGTTCCAGTTGCACCCCGAATTTCCCCACTGGAAAATCCCCCGGAATCAAGCTTGTGGCGGAATAACCGCTTTTTCCGGAGGGGGCCAAACTGTCCGGCAGGGCGGGCAGAGAAAGTATCAACATCTCTCCCCCCGCTCGCAGGGTGACCCCTTCCAAAACAAACGGGGCGGGGGATTGATTGGTAATTCGAAAACCCACGGAAAAATTCTGGCCACGAATGATGTTGGAGGGAACAAGCGAGAAGGAATCGACGAAAACCGAACGAACCTCGACAGGCGAAGAACTTCCCGTCTTTCCGCTGCCGCTGGTCGCCGAAAAAACATACGTATTGGCCGGGCCGAAGAAACGGACGCCCAGCGCTGAAAGATTGGCGACGCCCAAAACAAAGTCGGCCTGACTTTTCAAAATGTTTTTCTCCCAATTGCCCGAGGGCTGGGAACCGAGCACCACGCTGTCGGCCGAGGCGTCAAAATTGTCTTTCAGATTTCCGAACCGGTCTTTGGCGGAAAGCGTGGCGGGTGCGGAAAATGGTACGCCGGAGGTCTGTGGAGAACCCAAGTTCCATTCAAATTTCTCCAAGCCAGCCGCAGCAACAGCTGTAGTATCGGTGGAAAATCGCAGCGCCCCGGCAACCCCTTCCAATACCGCCTTCTCCGCCTTGGGCAAAACCGCCTGCCCCTGCCCAAATCCATCGGCGACGGCAATCGTCGGAAGCACGGGGCCGTCACCAGAGGGGGAAGTCCCGCTGCCGGATTTTAAGCCGACCTGCACGGATAAAGAAACGCTGTTACCAAAACCGTCCACGGCGTCTTGCACCGAAACGTTAAACGGCGCGCCCGCTGTAACATTTGAAGGAGCGGAAACCGAAAAACTGGCCGCGGCGCCGGGCAGAATCGAAAAGAAAACAGCGGGGGAACGGAGCGAATCGTCGCCGAAAGTCAAACTCTGCGTCCCCTTGTTTAAAAACCGCACAAAAGAGCCGGGGAAGGTATGCCGCCCGGCATCGGCGGAAGTAAACGAGTAGGGATTGCCGGCGGAATATTGCAGGATGGCCCTCGCATCGGAACTGGCAAAATACCCGCCGCCGGTAAAATCGGTTTTCAAATTGCCGAAACGGTCTTTCGCTTCCACCGAAAAAGTGGCAACCGAATCGCCGGCGCTCAAAGTATCCGGCAAAAGCAAAAGCGAAAAACCTCCCAACACCGCAGGCCGAACCTGAATCGTGTCGCTGAAAGAGGTGAAAATGCCGTTCGATCCGCGCAAAACGGTGGGCGTGGTGGCAACCAGCGTCTGCTGCGACCGGCCCGTGCCTGAAACCACCGTCACCGAACTGAAAGCCGGCACCGCCCCGCTGGGGGAAGCGCCGCCCCCCAGAACGGGAATCATGTTGACCGTTCCGGAAGCCGGATTGCCGTAAAGGTCTATGCCCCCGGCCACGGTGACATCAAACGCCTTTCCGGCGATTGCCTCCGGCGGGGCGAAAAAAAAGAAATCCGCCAGATAGTTCGCCGCCACTTGAATCGGCAGCGAACTTCCGGCTTTGCCGCCGGATGAAACGGAAATTTTCATTTCCCCCGCTCTTTTCAAAACAAACTGGCTTCCGGGAAAAGCGTGCCGCCCGTTATCCTGCCCGCTGCCGACGGTGAAAGTGTATGGCGCGGGCAGAACCGCCAGCGGGTCGTCGGAAGAGAACGAAACCGTGCCGGAAAAATCGGTCACGCTGTTGCCGAACTGGTCTTTGGCCGTGACCACAATACTATCCCCGGCCGACCCCGGAAAGGGTACACCGGCCACCGTGGATTCCGGGGTTCCGATTATTTCAAAAGTGTCCAGTGAACCGGCAACGATGTTGAGCCGCAGGGGCTGGCTGGCCAGACCGCCGCTGGATGCCGCAACTACAATCTCTCCGGCCCGCGCGGCGAAGAAACGGTTGTCGAGGAACGTGCCGCCGCCTTCCGAGCCGCGTGCAATTTTCCATTCTACCGGCGCTCCTTCAACCGCATTGCCGAAACGGTCTTCGGCTCGCGCGTATAGTTCCATCAACTGACCCGCACGAACGGTACTGTCAGGCGGGCTGATGATCAAAAGTTTTTCCAGCTTGTCAGGCACAACGGAAAATGGAGCAGACGTTTTGATGACGGTATCACCATTTTCATTTAGAACAATAACTGTGGCGATAAAACGCTTCGCCCGGCGGGGGTTTTGCAGTTTGTTCAGTTCGAATACGAAACTTGAAGTCGAAAGAGAAACGCTGTTTTTGAAATCCGCTTCGACTTTTCCTCCGGCGACCTTTAATCCTTCAAGCTTAAAAGCAGCGGGGGAGCCGTCGGGTGTCCGCGCTTTCACCGAGCGTAGCGTCGTCAGCGTGAACGCATCGGGAAATTCGAAAACCACTTTCCCCGCCGCCGGGAAAGGGGTGTTGGAAACCAAAATCCGATGCACCTCGGCGCGGTCAACAACGCCGCTGGCAGGCAATACGGCAACCTCGGCGGCCAGCGGAAGCCACCCGCCAAAGAGCACAAACCAAAAACCCCAAAACCCCTTTTTCATGGCCTCCCGTTGTCTTTAAGCCAAACCTCCCGTTGGGCAAAACGAATCTTGGATTCCTTCAATAGTTGAAACGCACGCAGCCGCACTCCCTCGGCGGCCCTCCCTTTCTGCTCCAGACTGGGAACCCAGAAAAAAAGCGAAAATTCCAGACCGGTTTCGGTCAAGTCGGAAAGCAGGAGGGCCGGCTCCGGCTCCTTCAAAATCCCCGGCGTGGCCGAAAGCGCCCGCTCAAAGATTCCCTTGGCCCGCTCCACCGGCGAGTCGTGGGATAAAACGAATTTCAAAGCCACCCGCACGCGGGCGTCGGGAAACGAGTGGTTGGTGAGGCGCGTGCGCACCAGCTCCACGTTCGGCACCACCAGGATCGAGCCGTCGTCCGTCAAAAACCGGCTGGAACGCAGCCCAATCTCCACCGCCACGCCCGCCTCTCCGGTGGCCAAAGCCACCCGGTCCCCGACCCGGAAGGGCCGGTCGGCCATCAGAATGAAGCCGGAAATCATGTTGGAAAGCGTATCCTGCGCGGCCAGGGCGAAAGCCAGAGACGAAATGCCGGCCACCGCCAAAAGCCCTTTGATGTCGATTTTGAAATGATCCAAAATTACGAGCACGGCCAGAAAGAAAATGACCCCTTTCAACAGCCGGTTAATCAAAACGATGAACTGGGTGTCTACGCGCGTTTGGCTTCGGTCGGCCAAAAGTTGGGAATACCAGACGAGCCCGGCGGCCGAAAGACGATAGAGCAAATAGACGAAGAGGGCCACGGCAGCGATGAATACAAAGGCATCCAAACCGTTGAAAATCCAGCTCGCGACCTGGTTGGGATAATTGGCTTTCAGCCGGCTGAAAATCACGACCAGCCCGGTGGCGACAATCAGGTGAAAAACCGGCCAGCGGGCGGCGAAAAGCAGCTCGTCCGCCAGTGTTTTGCCCCGTTTCAGAAAAATTTGGGTGCGGAGCAAACGCAAAAAAAAGTTCGCGGCCGCCCCCACAACAAAGGCGGACCCGAGAATGAGAAGACCGATGAGTATTTCCCTAAACCATACCGGCATTTAGCTCACGCTGCTCCTCCCCGCTCGCGGCCCAAGATACGCCGGGGGGCCACCGAAGGCAAGAAAAAGTAGGGGCTGCTTTTTTTGAACTCGAAAAAAAGTGAATCCTGGCTTTACTTTTGGCGTAAAAAAAGCATAATTGGGTGCGAAAATGATTGGACAAACCATTTCCCACTATAAAATTGTTGAAAAATTGGGCGAAGGCGGGATGGGCATCGTTTACCGCGCCCACGACACCAAGCTGGATCGAGACGTGGCCCTGAAGTTTTTGCCCCCCCATCTGGCCACCGACCCACTGGAAAAGGAACGCTTCCTGCGGGAAGCCCGGACCGCCTCCGCTTTGAATCATCCCAACATCGCCACCGTTTTTGAAATAGATGAATACTACGATCAGATTTTCTTGGCGATGGAGCTGGTGGAAGGGAAATCGCTCAAGGAGCTGGTCAAGTCCGAGACGTTGCCCATTAAAAAAGTTTTGGACATTGCCGTTCAGGTGTGCGAGGGGCTGACGGCGGCGGCGGAAAAAGGGGTTGTCCACCGGGACATCAAATCGGACAACATACTTTTGACCCCTAAAAACCAAATAAAAATAATGGACTTCGGGCTGGCCAAATTCAAAGGAGCCGGACAGCTGACACAAGCTGGCTCCACGGTTGGGACGGCGGCCTACATGTCGCCGGAACAAGCCGCCGGTGAGGATGTGGATCACCGCTCGGACATCTTTTCCTTTGGTGTGGTTTTGTACGAACTTTTGACCGGCAAGCTCCCTTTCCGGGGGGAACATGCGGGGGGCCTGGCCTACTCGATTCTGAACGAAGAACCACCGCCCCTGGCCCGTTTTAACGACAAGGCGACGCCCGAGCTGCAGCGCGTCGTCTCCAAAGCGCTGGCCAAAGACAGAAGCGAGCGTTACCAGCATATCGACGACATGGCCGCCGACTTGCGGCGGGAGCGGAAAGCCCTGGAATATGCCAAAGCACCGGTGGTGCCCCATCCGGAGGCCATTCATAAACCAAAGAAAAACATTCTTAAGATTTTAGTTCCCACTTCGGCCGCAGCCCTTTTGGCTCTCCTGTTTTTCATTTTTAATCCGTTCAAGGTCGAAGTCTCCCGCCAGCAAACGGAAGCTGGCGGTTCGCAGAATTCCTTGGCCGTGATGTATTTTGAAAACATCCCCGACCCGGAGGATAAGGATCATACCGGCGAGATGCTGGTCAATTTACTAATTACGTCGCTTTCGCAAGTACCCGGGCTGGAAGTCATCAGCCGGGAGCGGCTGTATGACATTCAAACGGAACTGGGAAACGCAAGGGAGGAACGGATAACCCCGTCGCTGGCGACCCAAATCGCCCAGCGGGCGGGAGTCAAAACGATGTTGCTGGGGAGCATATTGCAAAAAGAGCCCCAATTGGCAGTGACTTCCCGTCTGATTGACGTAAAATCGGGTAAGATATTGAATTCCCAAAGAATAACGGGATTTTCAACGGCCCAGATGTTCCCGATGGTGGACAGCTTAGCCGCGCTGGTCCGAAGCGGGCTGAATGTTTCTCCGGCGCCCGCGGCGGAAACCAAATCAGTAGCGGAAGTGACCACCAGCTCGCCGGAAGCGTACCGTTCCTATCTCGAAGCAACAGAACTTGCCAAGAAATTTTATTATTCCGAGGCCGATGCCGCTATCAAACGGGCCATAGAGTTAGACAGCAATTTTGCTATGGCTTATTTTGGACTGGCTCAATCCCGGGGCAGCTTTGGTGACAATGTCGGTCTAAGGAAGGCCCTGCAGAAAGCCTGGCAGTTGAGAAAAAACGTCACGGAAAAAGAGCGTTTGCAAATCGAAGCGGCCTATGCCTCGGATGTCGAGAACAACTTTGCCAAAAGGACGAAAATACTGGAAGAGCTTTTGCAAAAATATCCCCACGAACAGGATATTTATCAAGAAGCGGGCGGCATGTACCAAAGATTGTTTGACTTTGAAAAGGCCGAGCAAATTTACCGGGCGGGATTGAAAAACGATTCCCTGGATAAAGCTCTATGGAACTCCTTGGCTTATCTATATGCCGGGTTGGGCAAGCGAACGGAAGCGATGGAGGCGGTCGGCCGGTATTTGCGAATAGCCCCGGGGGAACCGAACCCGTACGACAGCAAAGGGGAAATTCACTTTGTTTTTGGCGAAATCGACTCCGCCTTATACTGGTATCGGAAGGCCGTTTCCTTCCGCACCGATTTTGTCACGATCGAAAAGCTGGGGTTTGACGCCGTTCGGCAGGGAAACTATGCCGAGGCGGAAAAATATTTTCAGCAGTTTAGCTCCACACCGGACAAGGCCCAAAAGGCCTGGGCGGAGGGGGACTTTGTGCTTATCACCGTCCATCGCGGACAGCTCAAACAAGCGCAGAAGCAGCTTTTGGAACTATTATCCTCCTTCCAGGCGCAGAAACTTCCGGAGCCCGCCAACGAGACGCATTATGCCCTGGCCACCTTGGCGGCTGAAACGGGAGATTATGCGGCCATGTTGAAATATGCCAAAAAGCGTGCGGCGGAGCGGAAAGAGGAAAATCCGACCGGCTTTATGCATTGGAGAGATGTTTTGGCTTTGGCCTATGTAAAAAATGGTGACTCCAAGGCGGCCTACAAGATTATGGAAGATCTCAAAAAGGACCTCCCCAAAAACCAGCGGCGTTGGCAGCCGAGTTATGATTATCTTTCGGGGGTTTTGGCGTTTGAGGAAGGGAAATATGCACTTGCGGTGGAGCAGTTCCAGAAAGCCCTAAAACCCCTTTTCCCAATGGGAGCCCCCCAATACCCTTATGCTGTGTGTCTGTTGAAAACCGGTCGTCTCCGGGAAGCAATTGCCGAATTTGAACGAATGACTTGGTGGACGTTTATTTCCACAGACAACCTAAACTTTAATTTTCTTCCAGTTACGGGACATTGGTCGGTAACTTCGGTTAAAGCTCATTATTGGCTGGGGGTGGCCTACGAGCAAAAAGGGGACAAGGAACGGGCTCGCAAGGAATACGAAACGTTTCTGGAAATCTGGAAGGATGCGGACTTCAATTCGCCGGAAATCGCCGACGCCAAAGTGCGGCTGGAACGGTTGAAGGGGAAAGCATAACCCCCCGCAGGGTCGTATGGCCATACGCCCCTGCAAATAATCAAGGAATATTAATCTCAATCCCTTCGGTTTCAAACCGCGCCCGGACGAAAACCGTGTCCTGATAAAAGAAGGCCGGTTCGGGGAACCGGAAGGGGGCCAGCGACCCACTCTCCCGTTTGCGGTCGCCGTTTTCATCCACAAAGCCGGAAAGAAAGTATTTCCCGGACAACATCGGTATCGAAAAAGAGGAATCCTCGACCGCCTCCGTCCTGCTCCAACCCGAGCGCACTTCGCGAAATTCCAGATAAATCCGTCCCGCCGCCTTTCCAATAATCCCTCCGCTCACCGTTCCAAGCGAATCCGGAAAATAGGTGCGAAAGAAAAGTGAGGCCGAATCGGTGGAAAGATTCCCGGCACCATCTTTCACGGCTCCGGCGGGGAAGCTGAAGCGGTACCATTCTCCAGGGCGCAATTCCCGCTGGGGTGCAAAGGAATACGCGTTTGCCTGCGGCTGGGACCACGCCATCGGCACGGGGGTTCCTGAAGAATCGAACAATCCGGGCGCGTTCACCTCAAAATTGTGCCGAACCGGCTCGGAAAAATAAAATTTGAGCGTGTCTGAAAAACCTATTCGCTCCCGCCGGTTGGGCGGTTCGGAAAAAACAAGTTTAGGCGGAACCCCATCCTGCTTGGCGCCGATTAGAAACACCGCACTGTCGGCGCCTCCCCTTCCATAGCGGGCCGCCAGTGCCGGAAAACGGACGACCGCCTCCCGTTCCGCGGATGGAAAATCCCCGGCAACAAACAGCCGCTCCTTCTGGTTGGGGTTCAAAAAGACCGGACGGAGCGGAATCCGTTCAACCGGCGAACGAGTGATGACTGAAAATCCGGCCGCCGGCGTATCTGAAAAATCAAGCGGGCGGTTGAAAGTCAAAGCCAGAAGCCGGTCGGCGTTGAAGCGGGCATCCAAGAGTTCCAAAGCGGATGTATCCAACGGCGCAAGGGAAATTTGGACCGGGAAAGCCCCCTCCCCCACTTTGGAAGTCCGAACATCCCGGTGATACAACCCGGTTTTCTGCCCCAAAGAGGCCAGGATTCGGTAGCGTCCGGCCGGCAAAAAAGAAAACTTGAAAAGCCCCTCCTTGCCGCTGGAGGTCTGATAATCCGGCTTTTGCCAGTCCGCGGCGGCGGCCGTGTCGCTGAGGCGGTAGATTTTAACGGACGCTTGAAAAACCGGCGCCCCCTGGTCGAAAACCTGGCCGCCAATTTCGCCGGAGTCAATCGTTTCTCCGGTGGAAAAAGCGAAGCTTTGGGCCTGCGCCAGCGGATTGCCGCGCAAATCCCGGATGCCGGTTCCCAAGGTCACCACGTAGGTGACCCCCTTCTTCAAATACCGGTTCGGATGGACGCGGTAGGTTTTTCCCTTCAGCTCGTCGCGGAAGGAGTCGGGCAACTCCGGCGAGATGAATACGTTGGCGGCGAGCGTGGCCCGCGCCACCTTTTCCGAAAAAACGAACTCCAGGAAAGCGCCGCTGTCCACCCGGATGGAGCCGGACGGGGGGGAAGCGGAGACCACCTCCGGCGGCGCCTTATCCTCCGGCCCGCCGGGCGGGGCGCCGAACTTGGCGCAGCTTAAAAACAGAAGAAAAAAAAGGAGAAGTCCTCTCAACGGGAAAGCTTTTCCTTCAAAGCCTCGTTTTTCGGGTCCATCTCCGAGGCCCTGCGGTACTGCTCCCGGGCCGCCTCCTTTCTCCCCTGCGCCCAGTAAATATCCCCGAGATGCTCGAAGATGACCGCGTCCTTTTCGTTTTTATCCAGAGCTTTCTTGATGTATTGCTCCGCCTCTTTCAGTTTACCCATCCGGAAAAGCACCCAGCCATAGCTGTCCAAAAAAGCCCCGTTCTCCGGCTCGGCTTTGAGCGCGCGCTCAATCATTTTCTTGGCCTCCTCCAGATTTTCGTTCCGGTCGGCCCAGGTGTATCCCAGGTAATTCAACGCCTGGGCATGCTCCGGCTCCAAGGTCAACACCTTCCGGAAAACCGCAACGGAGGAGTCGACCCGGTTGGAACGCTCCAGGGCCGCCGCGTAGGCGAAAAGGAAATTGACGTTTCCCGGTTCCTCGGCAACCAGGCCGCCGAAAATTGCGCGGGCCGAATCGTTTTCCTTTTGCGCCGCGAACGCCTGCCCCCGCCAAAAGCGCAGATCCGGGCTTTTGGGGAACTTTTCAAGCCCCCGCCGGGCGGTCTCCAGGGTCTTTTCCGGTTTTTCCCAGGCAAGATAGGTCAAAGCCAGCCCCGTGAACCCCTGCGGTATCGTATCCGCCCGCTGGATGACCTTTTGGTACAGGCTCTCGGCCCGGGAATAATTTTTTTGCAGATAGGCGATGCGCGCCAGGTAAAAAAGCGGCACGTAGTCGGCCGAATCGTTCGCCAGCCGCACCAAAACGGACTCCGCCGAGGCATACGCCTCCATTTCGAAATACAAATCTCCCAAATGCAGCGCCACCCCCCGCTCGGTGGAGTCCCGATCCAAAAGCCGATGATAAACTTCCGCCGCCCGCATGGCCTCACCAGCCCGCTCCAAACTCTCCCCCAAAAGCAAATAGGCCCGCAGGTCGCTGGAATCGGACTCCAGAAAACTCTCCGCCTCGCGCGCCGCCTCGGCGTGTCGCCCGGCCCCCCAGAGCATCTGCACGAGCTGGTAGTAGTTGGAATAGGAGGGGGAAAGCTGGGACAGCCGCCGCTGGGCGCGAATCGCCGTGGCGGAATCCTTCATCTGTTCCGAAATGCGCGCCACGTACCACCAAGCCGAGGTGTTCCCGGAATCGAGGCTCAAAACCGACAAGTAGCGCTTCTTGGCCTCCCCCCAGTCGTTGGCGTTGCGCGCGCAGTCCGCCAAAAGCTGCTCCCGCTCCAAAGTCTTGATGGTCAGCTTCTCCCCCTCCCGCCGGGCCGAAACATAATCCCCGAGCGAATAGTAGCTTTGCGCCAAAGCCAGCCGGATTTCGTACGACTCCGGGTCGAATTCCAGCGCCCGGCGAAACTCTTCCGCAGCCCGGCGGAAATCCCCCGAATGGCGGTACAAATCCCCGTTGACGTAATGCTCGTACGCCTCCTGGCTGAAGACGATTTTGACGTTGGAGGGTTTTTCCACGCTTACCTTTCCCTTTTGCGAAGCGCATCCGGAAAGAAGAAAAACCGCAACGCCGGCCCAAAGCAGGGCCAGACGCTTCCGCCAAACCATTGGGTTCCCGAAAAACTTCATCCCTTTCCTTTTAATTTTTAAACCGAAACAGAGCAAAAGTCAAATCTTCCGCGCCAGAACCACCCGCTCGTATCCGAACAGGTCGGAAAAAATCTGCGGTTTTGCATAAAAACCGGTTTTTTTGATGAAACGCGCCACCATTTCGGCCTGGCGGTTCCCCACCTCAAACGCCAGAATTCCCCCCGGCCGCAGCCGGGGCGCCCCAAGCCGGGCAATTTCACGATGAAACCAGGTCCCTCCTTTATGGCTCTCGATGGCAAGGTTCGGTTCAAAACGGCGGACGGAGTCATCCAAAGACTCCATTTCGGAGGGGTCGATGTACGGGGGATTGGAAACAATCACGTCAAATTTTTCCTCCGTTCTAATCGGCTCCAAAACGTTCCCCAAAATAAATTGTACTCTTCCTGACAAGCCGAGCAGATGCGCATTCTTCGACGCCAAAAACAGGGCGTTTTTGGATATATCGGTCGCCACGGCAAAGGAATTCGGCAATTGGGAAAGCAAAGCCAAGGGGATGCAGCCCGAACCGGTGCCGATGTCAAGAATCGAAAAAGAATGATTGCGGCCGGCGGTAGAGTCAAGGGCTTTCAAGATTTCCGCTACCAAAACTTCCGTTTCCGGCCGGGGAATCAAAACCGCCGGGTTTATTTTTAAACGTAAGCCGTAAAACTCCGTCTCGCCGGTGACGTAAACCAAGGGCTTTCCGCACCGGCGCTCACGGACGACTTGCGCAACTTTCTCTTCCACCGCGGCGGGGACCGGCTGGGCCAGTTCCGCCGCCAATTGGGGGCTTTCCCGGCCGGTGGAGGAGGTCAGAATCCACCACGCCTCCTGTTCAAAGTTGGAAACTCCGAACCGTTCCAGCTCGGCGGATGTCTCCTTCAAAAGCTGCGCGTAGGTAATTGCAAAAGTTTTCTCGCGGGCGTACCTTTTCCCGTCAAACATTCGTATTCTTCAGCCGCTCTTCCTGTTCCTTGTTCCGCAGCGCCTCCACGATGGCGCCGATCTCCCCCTCCAAAATCCGGTCGAGGGAATGAAGCGTCAACCCGATGCGGTGGTCCGTCACCCGGTTTTGGGGAAAGTTGTAGGTGCGGATTTTTTCCGAGCGGTCGCCGGAGCCGACCATCGAGCGCCGGGCCGTGTCGATTTTTTCCTTTTGCTCGCTCTGGGCCCGGTCCAATAGCCGTGCCTGGAGCACTTTCATCGCCTTGGCCCGGTTCTTAATCTGCGAGCGCTCATCCTGGCAGCTTACCACCAAACCGGTCGGGATGTGCGTGATCCGCACGGCCGAGTCCGTGGTGTTCACTCCTTGTCCCCCCGGCCCCCCCGCCCGGAAGACATCGATGCGCAAATCGGCCGGATTGATTTGGATATCCACATCCTCCGCCTCCGGCAAAACCGCGACGGAAGCGGCCGAAGTGTGAATCCGGCCGGAGGCCTCCGTCGCCGGAACGCGCTGGACCCGGTGCACGCCGGACTCATGTTTTAACTTACCGAACGCCCCGTTTCCTTCGATGAGAAATACCACCTCCTTGAAGCCGCCCAGACCGGTCGGATGGGAGGACAGAAGCTCCACTTTCCACTTTTGCCGCTCGGCAAAACGCAGATACATCCGATACAGCTCGGAGGCAAACAGGGCTGCTTCCTCCCCGCCGGTGCCGGCCCGGATTTCCACGATTACGTTTTTCGTGTCGTTCGGGTCGCGCGGGGCCAAAAGCAGCTTCAATTCCTCCTCCAGCCGCTCCTTTTCCGGTTTCAGCTCCTCCAGCTCCGCCTTGGCCATCTCTGCCAGCTCCCGATCGGCGGCCCCCTTCAGCTTTTCATCCTCCTCGATTTGGGACAACACCTGTCGGTATCGGGCGGCCGCCTGCACGGTCTCCTCCAGCCCGGCCCGCTCCCGGGCGATTTTCTGCAGCCGGGGGGGCTCGGCCAGAACTGCCGGGTCGGACAAAAGCTCGGTCAGCTCTTTATATTTATTTTCAACTTTTTCCAAAAGCTCCAGCATATATCCTCAAAATATGAATTCGCCAACAAAATAGAAAGTCATTAAGCAAAAACGCCGAAAGGGTGAAAGAAGCTAAGAGGCGGCCGCCGGAACGGCTTCCGGCAAAGCCCCCCTGAGTGCGGCAATCGCCACTTCAATCTGGTCGTCGGAGGGGGGCTGGGTGGTGATTTTCTGCAGCCAGATGCCGGGGGCCACCACCGCCCGCCCCAGCCAGTTTTCCCGGATTTTGGCCGACCACTTCAAAACTTCGTAGCTTCCGCCGGCCACCAAAGGCAAAAGCAAAAGATGATAGCCGAACCGCTCCAAGACATTGGGGGGGATTCCGCTGACCAGAAGATAAACTGCGTCCGAAACGGAGTAGATGAAGATGGCCAAAAGCGCCACCAGAATGAGAAAAGAAGTCCCGCAGCGGGGGTGCATGGTCGGGTATTTGCGGATGGCAGAAACATCCAAAGGATCCCCTGCTTCAAAGGCGTAAATGGTCATATGCTCCGCGCCGTGGTACTGGAAAATCCGCTGAAAATCCTTGAAACGCGAAAGCACGAATAGATAGGCCAGAAAGATGGCCACGCGAAAGCCTCCCGCCAGAAAATTGAAAGCCACCGCGTTGCGCTGGATGCCAAACAGGTTGGAAAGCCAGATCGGAACGAAAAAGAAAAGCAGAACCCCCAACCCCAAAGCCATTACAGTGGTCAAACCGAGCATCCAGTCGGACTGCTTCTTGGCCGGCTTTGGTTCTTGCTCCGGTTTTTCCTTTCTCTTTTGCTCCTCCTCTGCGGCAATCGCCACTTCCGCGGAGAAATTCAAGCTTTTGGAGCCGATGTAAAGCATCTCAAAAAGCCCGATGACCCCCCGCACGATGGGGATGTTCAGCCACTTGATTCGCTTGACGATGGGCAGAAATTCCCGGTCGGTGGAAACAATCTGTCCGTCCGGCCGCCGTACGGCGGTGGCCACCTTGGCCCAGGAGCGGATCATCACTCCTTCGATGACCGCCTGTCCCCCCACGTTTTTTTCCGGGTTGGAGGAGGCGCAAAAGCAGAGAGGCATATTGGGAAACTTCAAACCGAAACCGGCGGAGGCGTGCAGAATCTAAGAGGCGGCCCGCTCGGACGCTTTCGGCTTATTTTCGACTTTCTTCTCGTAGCGCTGGCGGAATTTTTCCACCCGCCCCGCCGTGTCAATCAGCTTTTGCTTGCCGGTAAAAAACGGGTGGCAGTTTGAGCAGATTTCAACATGGATGTTTCGCACGGTCGAGCGGGTCTGGATGACGTTCCCGCAGGCGCAGGTGATGGTTGTGTCGTAATAGGCCGGATGTATCTTTTCTTTCATTGTAATAACTCCCTTCAGAATGGTTAGAATAGTCAAACGGGCCGAAAAACGCAAGCCGTACCCATTAACAATCGCCGGTTCCCGAATGTTCCGGATTACTTCAAACAAGGGGTGGGCAGTCCTTGGAAAACCGTCCGCAAAAGCCCGACAACATCCGCCGGAGTCAAGCTCCCGTCGCAGTTCAAATCCGCCATGCATACGGTCGAACCGCCGAACCCCAAAAACACCCGCTGCAGGTGCAAAACGACATCGGACGGCGTATAAACCCCGTCCTCGTTCATATCCCCCTGCATCGAAAGACAGGGGGCGAATTTGACCGCGATATAATCGTAGTTGCCGCCCGTGCCAAAACTTTCCCCCACGGCAAAAACGTATCCAGAGTCGTCCGCCTCCACGGTGCGGATGATATCGTTCCCCCCCGCCGATCCGCCGTAATGTTCGTTCCAGAGCTCCCGCCCGTCCGGGTGGTGCCTGAACGCGATAAAATCAAAATCCGTTCCATCCTGCACGCTCGGCCCTCCCCCGTAGATTCGTCCGGCCTTGTCAATGGCCGCGGCATAAGCGGCATCGGCGGAGTTGGCCGGCCCGTTGTATCTTTGGCACCAGACAGTGTCTCCGTTTGGAGTCAGCCGCATCGCGGCGAAGTCGGGTCCCGAACCCGCCCCCATGCTCTGCCCGGCCAACTGGGCAAAGCCGGAATCGTCCACCGCCAAAGAAAGGACCAAATCGGTTGAATTCCCCGGCCCGTTGTAACGAAAGTCCCACAAAAAATTGCCGGCAGAATCAAAAACCGCCAGCGCAAAATCCATCCCCGACCCGTTCCCCATGCTTGAGCCGGAAATTAGCGCCCGATTCTGCCGGTCGACGACCAGCGCCGTGGCCTCATCCGCCAGACCATCCGGCCCGTCGTAGTTTTGATTCCAGAGCGGATCCCCGTTAGGCGAATATTTTATGACGGCAAAATCAGCCGTGGAACCGCCGTAATTTACAGTACCCCCGACATAGACGTTTCCGGAACCATCAACGGCCAACCCCACAGATCCATCAATTCCAGTGTCGCCGAAACGTCGCACCCAAGCCGTGTCCCCATTGGGCAAAAATTTAAGCGTGACGAAATCGTTCTGGCTCGTTCCGGTGATGTAAATGTTGCCGCTTAAGTCCAAGGCAACCCCCCGGGCTTCTTCCGGTCCGTTCCCGGGAGCACCGTAAGTCCGCTGCCACAGAATCTGCCCGGCAGGCGAGTATTTCAAAAGCGAGATGTCAAGCCCCGTTGCCGAGCCGGTATAGCTTTGCCCGGCTACGTAGATATAGCCGGCCGTGTCGATGGCAAGGCCGGAAGCAAAATCATCCCCGTTCCCCGGCCCGTTGAACCGCCGGCTCCAGATGATATTCCCGGTCGAGCCGTACTTGACGGTTAGAAAGTCGAATCCCGTGCCCGTGCCCGCACCCGCGCTGTAGCCGGTGACCAGAAGATTGTCCTGCGCATCCAAAACGCACCCCTTGGGAAAATCATCCCCCCCGCCGTCAAATCGGGAGGTCCAGACCGTATCCTCCCGGTGATGGGCCGAAACCGTTCCGAAAGAGAGCAGGCCGACGGCAAAAACAAAAACCCAATAACTCTCAAAACGCAACCAAAACCTCCGCTTTTTAAGGCATCCCCTGCTATCAAGAAAGGGGGGAATTTTAGGCTGTCAATCGAAAATTGGGACGGATCAATCCTCGTGGCGGGTAAACGGCACAAACCGCACCGGCGCCCCCCGTTTTTTAATGACCCCCTCTTCCGTCCGGATGAACAAGTAGAGGTACTGCTCCCGTTCCGTCCCCAAAGGGGCCACCAGCCGCCCTCCCGTTTTCAACTGCGCCAAAAGCGGCGGCGGCAGCTCCTCCGCGCAGGCCGTGGCAATGATGGCGTCAAACGGCGCCATCTCCGGCCAGCCGTTGAATCCGTCGGAAATTTTTATCCAGACGTTTTTGTAGCCGAGCGAAATGAGCAGTTCCGCGGCCCGTTTCCCCAGCTCCGGCACGATCTCGAGCGAATAAACCTCCCCGGCCAGTTCCGCCAGAATCGCCGTCTGGTATCCGGAGCCGGTGCCGACTTCAAGGACGCGGTCTTTGGGGGAAAGATTTAATAGCTCTGTCATCACCGCCACGATGTAGGGCTGCGAAATGGTCTGCTCCAAGCCGATGGGCAGCGGCTCATCGCCGTACGATTCCTCGGCATATTCCTCCGGCACGAAAAGATGCCTTGGAATTTTCCGCATCGCCGCCAAAACCCGCTGGTCCTTGACCCCTCTTGCTTCAATTTGCCGGGCTACCATTTGTTCACGGATTTTCAAAAACCGGTCTTCTTTGACGGCCATTTGCCCTCAATATACAAAAAACCCGCAGGTGTTGCGTCAGGAGTTGTTCCGGTCGCCAATGCAAAAACCCCTTGCCCAAAAATTTTTTTCGCATACTTTTGCGCCCGTGGAGCTGGCATTTTTGAAGGGGCGGGAAATTCTGGACTCCCGCGGCAATCCGACCTTGGAAGTTCTTGCCGGCACCGCTGATGGCGTCATCTCCTCCGCCTCCGTCCCTTCGGGAGCCTCAACCGGCACCCACGAAGCATTGGAACTTCGCGACAAGGATCCCAAACGCTTCCGCGGCATGGGTGTCAAAAAAGCCATCGAAAACGTGGAACGTCAGATTGCCCCCGCCTTTCTGAAAAGCCAGCCGGACATTTTCAATCAGGGGAGCGTCGACGGCTTTCTTTGCGAGCTGGACGGCACCGAAAACAAGGGCAAGTTAGGGGCCAACGCCATTCTGGGCGTCTCCATCGCCTGCGCCCGCCTCGCCGCCCGCAGTTTGATGCAGCCCCTCTACCAGTATCTGGGCGGCGTTTACGCCTCGTTGCTCCCCGTGCCGATGATGAACATTTTGAACGGCGGCCGCCACGCCGATTCGAATGTCGACTTGCAGGAGTTTATGGTCGCCCCCGTCGGAACGCCGAATTTCCGCGAGGCCTTGCGAATGGGTTCGGAAATTTTGTGGGCCTTGAAGGCCGTGCTGAAGGAAAAAAACCTTTCCACCGGTGTGGGTGATGAAGGGGGCTTTGCCCCCAATTTGCGCTCCAACCGCGAGGCACTGGACTTGATTTCCGGGGCGGTCAAAAAAGCGGGTTACAATCTGGGCGAAGACGTTTTATTCGCTCTGGACCCCGCCGCCAGCGAGTTTTTCGACGCCGGCAAAAATCGCTACGTTTTGAAAGGGGAGAAAAAAGAGCTTTCCCCGGAGGAGATGGTGGCGTATTATGTGGACCTGTGCAAAAGCTATCCCATTTACTCCATTGAGGACGGCATGGCGGAAGATGACTGGGACGGCTGGAATTTGTTGACCGAGCGGCTGGGGAAAAAAGTGCAGCTCGTCGGCGACGATTTGTTCGTCACCAACCCCAAGCGATTGTCACTGGGAATTCAACGCAAAGTCGCCAACGCCGTTTTAATCAAACCGAACCAGATTGGCACGCTTTCGGAGACCTTTCAATGCGTGCAGGCCGCGCGGGACGCCGGCTACGCCTCCGTGATTTCCCACCGCTCCGGCGAAACGGCCGATAACTATATCGCCGATTTGGCCGTCGCCTGGCAGACCGGACAAATCAAAACCGGCGCCCCCTGCCGTGGCGAGCGGGTATCGAAGTACAACCGCCTTTTGGCCATCGAGGACGAATTGAGAGGACAAGCCCGCTGGGCCGGGCCCAAGATTCTGGAAAACTACCGGAGCAAAAATGTATAAGCCGCGCGAAAAGGAAAGTTCCTTTGTCAGCCGGATTCGCGACCGCGCCTTGGGTTCCAGAAAATCCTTCCGCTTATTTCTCTGGATGGCCGGCTCCATTGTTCTCCTTTACCTTTTCGCCACCGGCAACTTCGGTTTTCTGCGCATTCTCTCCCTCTACGAAAAACGGGAGAATCTGATTCGCGAAAACCGCTATCTGACCGTGGTGCAGGCCGATTTGGAATGGCGCAAGCGGGAGCTCGCCAAAAACCCGGCACTGGTGGAAAAAGTGGCCCGCGAAAAGCTCGGCTTGGCCAAAAAAGGGGAGATTCTGTACAAGATAATCCCCCCCAAGGACTCCCCCCCGAAGTTTGAAGACGGGGCTTATGCCCCTGTGCAAAACTAACGCCGTCATTCTGGGCGGCCGCCGCTTCGGCGACTCCTCCAAAATCATCTCCGCCTACACCAGCGAGTTCGGCAAAGTGCATTTGCTGGCCAAAGGCGCCCTCGCCCCCAAAAGCAAATTCCTTTCCGCCTTGGAAACTTTTTCCGAAAGCGAACTGGTCTTTTATCACAAGACGACGACCGAATTGCATCTGCTTTCCCAGGCCACGCTCCTGAAATCCCACCTGCGCTTGGCGGACAAAGCCGAAATTTTCCCCTTCGCCGCCGCCGCTTGCGAAATAACGGATGAATGGATTAAAGGCGAAGAGCAAAACCCCGCCTACTTTCAGCTTCTGACCGGCTTTCTCAACCGCTTGGAAACTTCTACGTCAACTCAATCGCCGTTCTTATTCTGGCTTTTCGTCTATTACGGCGCTTCCATCCTCGGTTTCCGCCCCAATCTGGAGGCCTGCTTCCGTTGTGGGAAGAAAGAGAACAGGAAGTCCTATCTCTTCCATCCCGAAAAAGGGGGCCTGGTCTGCGCCGAAGACGCCCGCGAAAGCGAACGCTATTTAAAACTCTCCGCTGAACTGAAGATTTTAGCCCAAACGCTTGCCCATTCCGACTTCGAAAAATCTTCTCAACTCGAAGTCCCCCCCAAACTGGTCAAAGAGCTGTCCGAGTTCTTGAAGGATTTCCTCTTGGTGCAGGGGGTCTGGAAACAACTGCCGGCAAGCTTGGCCCTGGGTTAAAGCATTAAAAATTCTTGACTCGCCTTGAAGGGGTGTTATTTTAACAAAAGCGAAAGGAGTATCTGAAGGCATAGTTAACGAATTTAAGCAGCTTTCCAAAACGCACGATAAACCGTGCAGAAGGAGGTTAACATGCTTCAGACCGGCAAAAAAACCGCAAGCGCTTTCGCTCTTTTCCTCGCTTTCGTTCTTTTCCTCATCGTTCAAGATTTAAAAGCCCAGGAACTTCCCTCCTACCTGCGCGACCGCGGTCCCGGTGTTTCCACCTCGATGTTCGGCACCTATTTGCAAAAAGGGGAATGGCTCGTCTATCCGTTCTACGAGTTTTATGCCGATGAAAACCTCGAGTACAAGCCGAGCGAATTGGGCTACGGGCTGGGAACCGACTACCGCGGACGCTACCGCGCCTCCGAAGGGCTTCTTTTCGTCGGCTACGGCATCACGCCCGACCTCGTGATGGAGTTGGAAGCCGCCGTCATCGGCGCCCAGCTCACCAAATCCGCCAACGACACTTCCGCCATGCCCTCCGAGGTGGAGGAATCCGGCCTGGGGGACGTGGAAGGGCAAATCCGCTGGCGTTTCTTGCGCGAAAATGAAAGCCGCCCGGAATTTTTCACCTACTTCGAAACGGTTTTTCCTTTGCAGAAAAGTCGAAACTTGATAGGCACGAGCGACTGGGAGTTCAAGCTGGGGGCCGGGTTCATCCGGGGATTTGGCTGGGGAACAATCACCTTCCGGGCCGCGGCGGAATACAACCGCGCCGAGCGGAAATTTGAGGCCGGGGAATACGCCCTCGAATACTTGCGGCGTTTATCGCCGGGCTGGCGGGTCGTCGGGGCCATTGAAGGAAACCAGTTGGACGAGGTGACCTTCATCACCGAAGCCCAGTGGCACTTCCACCCCCGCTACTATCTCAAATTGAACAACGGCTGGGGACTGACCACCAACGCCACCGACTTCGCCCCGGAAGTGGGTGTTATGCTTGCGTTCTAACGGAACCGCTTTGCAATGAATCTCTGGGTAATGCTCTATGCCGATTGAGCATCGCATCCTCCATCACCTCCGGCTGGTGGCCGCCCGGGGGGTTGGAATGGTCTCCGCCGAGGATCTCTTCGATTACCAGCGGGAGGTTTGGTCAAGCTCGGATGTCGTTGGTTACAACGAACTCGTGGATATGACCCAAACGAAGGGGATTGTTTCTCCTTCACCCGACAGGATGCGGGAACTGGCCGCGCTTTCCGCTTCTATGGATACTCCTCCCACCTGGACGCGCTTTGCCATTGTGGCCACGCAGGATTTGGCCTTTGCCTTGGGGGAACTGTACGAGGCCTACCGGCGGCTGGAACCCCGCAGCACCAAGGACGTGGCCGTCTTCCGCACAATGAGCGAGGCGCTCGCCTTTTTGGGCATCGAAGGCAAACTCGAATTCTGGCCCGCCGCCAAAGCCGACACTTCCAAGTAAACTGTCCCGGTCAAAGAACGGCCGGGGAGTTTGGCACTTACTAAGTTTGCCTAAGTGACTAAAAGGCAAATCAGTTCAATTCATATTTGATCTTTGAAGATATTCTCAAAATAAGTTCTTTAATCTCATCTATATTGGATGGGTCTTCTTCGGCTTGATGTACCAGCAATTCAGATATGGACTCTGCAATATGGATAACAGCATAGAATACCCTATCCTTAGTAGCGTGAAAAGCTGGAAAATCTGTATTAGTGAAAATTTCAATTACTTTACCGGGATCATACTTCCATTTTTTCCAACTTTCCTCTTCTCCAAGATGGGCAAACTGATGCTCAAATTCCACGTTCTTGCCTTTAATTCTAACAACATGCCTTTTCTTTTTGTGAGTCTCGGTCGGAGTTCTGTCTTTCTCAGATTTTGGTTTTTCCTCTGGCGTTGTTGACGTGTCTTCTTTTTCATTACGCTGCTCGACATCAATCTGCTCAATGTCTTGAGATTTTTCATCACGGCGAATTTTTAATCCCTCAAACTTGGAAGTGTAAGTGTGGAATTCCTTGGAATTCACCGCTTCAGATATATTTTCCTTCCATATATTAATTTCTTCTATGATATCCTTCGTAACTTTCTCTTCTCCAGCTTTTTGTCGAGCTAACTTAACAATCTCCCTAAATTCTTTCTTTAAAGCTTCCTCTACCTCACGGTATTCTGGGGATTCTTTTTCAAACTCTCTCTTTGTTGTTGTAACAGGAACGTGGTCCATATGTATTTCACCTACTATCCTTGCAATTGTGGGATGTTCTCCAATACCAATCTTATCAAAAGCGGTTATCATCCTGCCTCGACGAAAGGTACTAAACCCGTACCAACCTTTTTGTGACCCTTGCTTTAAAAGGCCATACCATCCTCTAACGATATTCCCGGATTTTAACTCAATTTCAAAATTAGTTTTCTGGTCATCAATTAATTCAACCTTCTCTGGAATGCACTTTTTCTTGTTAACAATTATCTCCACATCGTGATTATTGATATATGGCGCAAACCTTCTCTGAAGGTCAGATCTGATATAATTTGCAAGGTTAGGATGAAACTTTCTTAATTTTGAAATTTTAACCACTGTATAATGATCGCCGTTCCCTGTTTCTGTTTCCTTAAGAGGAATTTCCCAATCTTTTGGATTGTTAGCCCAATCTGTTGAATCATAATCGATCGTAAATTCTCGCTCCTCGTTAAAAGGCTTTGTGGTAACCGAAAATTGATCGCCAAGGTTCAGACATGCAACTTTCATCCCAAGTCCAAACTCACCGAGTTTTCCCTTCTTTTCGGAGTGTGCAAGAACTAAAGCTTTTGTAATATGTTTTTCGTCCATTCCAGATGCGTTATCGGCTATGATTATTGAATCTTTTTCAATATGTATAGCGATTTTCAATTTTTGCCCTTCGAGCATTGCGTCAATTGAATTATCAACTAATTCGGCTATGGCTTGTGGAATGGAGTACCCAGCAAACCCCATCTTTGGTAAAAGACTTTTGTCGGGCGTGATATCAATTAGTCTCGTTTTCATCCTGCTCCTCCGTTGCAAATAGACCTTCAAATTTTTTCGGAATGCCGGTAGTGTCGGAAATGTTTACATCCTTTGCCGCCTGTTCAGCGCTATCCGAGAAACTGGTTTCCGATAACCCTTCTGACGCTCTGATCATTTTTTTCAGGCAATCCAAAAATTTAGCCGTGTACTCTATGGGAAGACGAATCCCTTTCTTAGTCCATCCTGTGTACTGCTTACTTTTTTGCCATTCTCTGATATCAATCCCAAAAGTTCCTTTATAAATTGAAGCCTGTATGACTAAATCTGAAAAATTGTTTTTAGTTAACCTGAGAAGCTCTTCATCACCAAGAGAGTCTTTTCTCTTTTCTGCTTTCTCTAAGGATTCAATAATCTTCGGAAGAAATTCTGGAGGAAACTTTATGCCAGCTCTTGTGGGGCCCGTATACCTATCGCTTTTCGAGAATTTTCTAATATTTGCCCATACTTTACCCTTGTAGAAATCGTGGTAAAATAAGATTTCAGTCGCTGGAGTAACCTCCCAAACAGCTGCAACCCTTTCGCTGTAAACTTTCATAATCGGGATGTTCTTTTCCGTGCCCTTTCGGGTAAAAGGTAGCGGAAGATGCTCTGGAAGTCAAGCTTTCATACCCACCACGTCCCACCAATTACCCATTGCCCCCGCCTCAACTTTTTGGTATTTTACGGGCTTGCCTTAAAGACCCGTTAACGGGTCGGGGAGCACATACCGGTGATAGAGACCATCCGAATTCAGGGCGCCAGAGAGCATAACTTAAAGAACATTTCGCTGGAAATCCCTCGCGATAAGCTGGTAGTGTTCACGGGGTTATCCGGGTCGGGCAAGTCCAGCTTGGCGTTCGACACCATCTACGCCGAAGGCCAGCGCCGCTATGTGGAATCCCTCTCCGCCTACGCCCGCCAGTTCTTGGGGCTGATGGAAAAGCCGGATGTCGATTTAATCGACGGCCTCTCCCCGGCCATCTCGATTGAGCAGCGAAGCTCGGCCAAAAACCCCCGCTCCACGGTCGGCACGGTCACCGAAATTTACGATTATTTGCGGCTCCTTTTCTCCCGCATCGGCATCCCCCACTGCTACAAATGCGGCCGGAAAATCTCCAAGCAGACCACCGACCAGATTGTGGATAGGGTTCTGGAATTTCCCAAAGGGGCCAAAATTCAGGTGCTCGCCCCGCTCGTTTCCGGCCGCAAAGGGGAGCATCGCGAAGTGCTGGAGGAGGCCAAAAAGAAGGGGTTCATCCGCGCCCGTGTGGATGGGAAAGTGACGGAGATTTCCGACGAAATCAAGCTCGACAAAAAGAAAAAGCACTCCATCGAAATCGTAGTGGACCGACTAATGGTGGAATCGAAGATTCAAAAGCGGCTGGCCGATTCGCTGGAAACGGCCTTGAAATTGGGCTCCGGCGTGGTCATCGTGAACGAGATTGGCAAGGAAGACCATCTCTTTTCCCAAAACTACGCCTGCGTCTATTGCGGCATCTCGTACGAGGAGCCGACGCCGCGTCTCTTTTCCTTCAACTCCCCCTTCGGCGCCTGCCCGGAATGCGACGGGCTGGGGTCGAAAATGGAAATCGACCCGGATTTGGTGGTGCCCGACCCCAAACGCTCCATCAACGCCGGCGCGATTGCCCCGTGGGGCATCAATTTGGGGGGCTGGTTCCAGTTTATGGTCAAAGGAGTTCTGGAACACTACGGGCTAAACGCCAACACCCCGTTTTACAAACTGCCGGAGGAAGTGCAAAAAGTCCTGCTCCACGGCTCCGGCGCCAAGGAGATGAAGTTTCAATACGAGCATTCCGAAGGGCGCGGCAAGGGGGAATACCTGTCCAACTTCGAGGGGATAATTCCCCAATTGGAGCGCCGCTACCGCCAGACCGAATCGGAAGGGGTGCGCAACTGGATAGAACAGTTTATGACCGTCCGTCCCTGCCCCAAATGCGAAGGCACCCGCTTGAAAAAAGAAGCCCTCTCGGTCAAGATTGCGGGCTGCTCCATACGGGATGTAACCGCCCTTTCCGTCAAGGCCGTCGCCGCCTTTTTCAACAACCTCTCCATGACCAAAAAAGAACAGATTATTGCCAGGCAAATCATCAAGGAAATCCGCGAACGCTTAACGTTTTTGGTCAACGTCGGGCTGGATTATCTCACACTCGACCGGAGCGCCTCCTCCCTTTCCGGCGGCGAAGCCCAGCGCATCCGCCTGGCGACCCAAATCGGTTCGCGGCTGATGGGCGTCCTCTACATTCTGGACGAGCCCTCCATCGGTCTGCACCAGCGGGATAACAAAAAGCTTTTGCGCACGCTGACCGATTTGCGCGACATCGGCAACACCGTGATTGTGGTGGAGCACGACCGCGAAACGATAGAAATGGCCGACTGGGTGGTGGACTTGGGCCCCGGCGCGGGCAAGGACGGCGGCGAGGTGGTGGCCCAGGGAACGCCGGAGGGAATTGCCAAAGCGAGCCGCTCCATAACCGGGCAGTATCTTTCCGGCAAAAGATTTATTCCCATTCCCCCTCGAAGACGCAACGGCAACGGACAGTGCATCTATCTATTCGGCGCTTCCGGCAACAATCTGAAAAATATCGAAGTCAAATTTCCGCTCGGAGTTTTCATCGCCGTCACAGGCGTCTCCGGCTCCGGGAAATCCACGCTGGTGAACGAAACCCTGTACCGGATTTTGTCGCAGGAATTCTACGGCTCAAAAACGCCTCCTTTGCGCTACGAAAAAATCGAAGGGCTAAATCGCATCGATAAAGTCATCGATATTGACCAGTCCCCCATAGGCCGCACGCCCCGCTCGAACCCCGCCACCTACACCGGCGTTTTCACCTACATCCGCGACCTTTTCGCTCAATTGCCGGAAGCGAAGATGCGCGGCTACGCCCCCGGAAGATTTTCCTTCAACGTCGCCGGCGGCCGCTGCGAGGCCTGTGAGGGGGACGGCATCATCAAAATCGAAATGCATTTCCTGCCGGATGTGTACGTCCCCTGCGAGGTTTGCAAGGGCGCCCGCTACAACCGCGAGACCCTCGAAGTCAAATACAAAGGGAAATCGATTGCGGAAGTGCTCGATATGACCGTCGCCGACGCCTTGGAATTTTTCGAAAACATTCCCCGCATTCGCAAGAAACTGCAGACGCTGGCTGACGTCGGCCTAAGCTACATTCATCTCGGCCAGCAGGCCACGACTTTGTCCGGCGGCGAAGCCCAGCGGGTGAAGTTGTCAACGGAGTTGTCGAAGACGGCGACGGGAAATACTTTTTACATTCTGGACGAACCCACTACCGGCCTGCATTTCGAGGATATCAAGATGCTCTTGGGGGTCTTGAACGCCCTCGTGGAGCGCGGCAACACGGTGTTGGTCATCGAGCATAATCTCGACGTCATCAAAACCGCCGATTACATCATCGACTTGGGCCCGGAAGGCGGGGATGCGGGAGGAAAAGTGGTGGCCTCCGGCACGCCGGAACAAGTCGCCGCCGTCCGCGAATCCTACACCGGCCAGTTTCTGCGCAAAACCCTTAGCGATTAATTTTTTCTTTTTGTCATTCTGAGCAAAGCGAAGAATCTGGGCGGTGTGGTGCGGGTCTTTCAATCGTCAATGATTCAATTCTATGATACCGAAACCTCCCCCGAAATCGCCCGGTAACTCCCGGACTTCGTCTCCAAAAGCAAAGCCCCATCCTCCGCCAGCCCGGCCACCTTGCCGGTGATGATCTCCTTGCCAGCCGCCAGCTTCACCTTCTGCCCCAAAAGCGCCATCCGCCGTTCAATCTCCTTGATGAACGGCCCAATGCCCGCTTTTTTGAATTGCAGATAAAAATGCTCGAATTCCTTCAAAAACAAGGCCAGAATCTCCGCCCGCAGCCATTTTTCTTTGGTTTCAATCGCCAGCGAAGTCGCTTTGGCTTTTAAACCGGACGGAAAGTCGCTTTTGGCTTGGTTCACGTTTAACCCCACGCCAACGATGACAAAATTTACTCTATCCAGCTCGGACGAAAGCTCGGTCAAAATTCCCGCCACCTTTTTCCCCGCTATCTGGCAGTCGTTCGGCCATTTGATTTTCGCCTCGATGCGGCAGTGACTCTGAATCGCCTGCGATAGCGCCAAAGCCGTCAAAAGCGAAATCCCTGCCGCTTCCGAAGGGGCAACCTCCGGCCGCAGAACGAGCGAAAACCAAAGCCCCACCCGCGGCGGCGAATGCCAGCTCCGCCCCAGCCGTCCCCTTCCCGCCGTCTGCCGGTCGGCTACAACGAGCGTCCCCTCCGGCGCTCCCTGCTCCGCCAATTGCCAAGCTGTGTTGTTGGTTGAGCCGATGGACTGGTAACTGTGAATCTTCTGCCCCAAAATTTTGGTGGAGAGGTAATGCCGGATGGCAAAATCATTGACAAAATCCCCCACCTCGACGAGTTGCAGTTGCCCATCGGCCTCTTTGACTTTGTATCCCCACCCTCCCAACAGTTCAATTAGCTGTCTAAGTTGCGCAGTGGAAACCGCAAGCCGTTTTTCAGCGTCATCGAGCACGACCCCACCCCCAATCTGGTCTCCCAAAAGTGACAAAAACCGGTCGGCCAGCTCGATTTGGTCTTTTCTTATCACTTGACGATTTTCAAACTGAAATCGAGCGCGGGAGCCGAATGCGTCAACGCCCCGGCAGAAATGTAATCAACTCCGGTATGTGCAACCCGCCTCACGGTGGCCATCTCAATATTGCCGGACGCTTCCAGCCGAACTTTTGTCTTATGCTTTTTCTCCCACCCCCGCGCTCTCTTCACCGCCTCTGCTATTTCCAAAAGAGAAAAATTATCCAGCATCAAAAACCTTGCTCCCGCCTTCAACGCCGCCAGCATCTCCCTTTGGTTTTTCACCTCGATTTCAAAAAGCGGCTTGGTCTTCAAATCATTCTCCCAGCCGGGAAAATTCTTTTTCAAATACGCCAAGCCCTTCTTCACCGCATTGGCAACCGAACCGCTTTGCGTCAAATGATTTTCCTTCACCAGAATTTGATCAAACAGCCCCAAGCGGTGATTTTTCCCTCCACCGATGCGCACGGAATACTTCTCCCATTCCCGCAGCCCCGGCAAGGTCTTGCGCGTATCCAAAATCTTCACTCCCGTCCCCTGCAGCGCATAAACAAACTGCGCCGTCAACGTGGCGATACCTGAAAGATGGGAGAGCGTATTCAAGGCCGCCCGCTCCGCCGCCAAAAGTACCGTGGCCGGCCCGCTCACCTCCGCCGCTTTCATTCCGCGTTCCACCCGTCCCCCTTCTTTGACATACCAGCGAATCTTACACCCGCTTTCGAAGTACTCAAAAAATGCCTCAAACAGTTTCTGCCCCGCCAAAACCCCGCGTTCTTTCGCCCAGAGAATCGCTTTGGCCTTTTTGCCGGAAATCCCCAGCGCCTTGGCGGTTAAATCCCCCTCCCCCAAATCCTCCGCGAGGACTCGCGCCACAAATTCGTAATCAATCTTCGGAATCACGTCATTCCCGTTTTATCCTCGGCCGCGGCATCTCAAAAATATCCCGCGTCTTGGTGTAGCGCGGCCCGGACATCCGCCCGATGGCCAAAAGTTTCCGCACGTCCACTTCTCCATCCGCCCACAGTTCGTCTTGGATGTGAAACAAAAGAACTTCCCCCAAAGTCAGATACGAAGCATACGGCGATTCCCCCACTTTGGACATCTCCACCAGCCGGCACTCCATCGAAATCGGCGACTCCGCCACCCGCGGCGGCGTTATCAAAGTGGAAGGCATCGGCGTCAGCCCGGCCATCTTGAACTCATCCACCTCCGGCGGATAATCTCCCGATGCGATGTTCATCTTCTCCGCAATCTCCTCCGTCACGATGTTCACCGTAAACTGCGCCGTATCCTGAATGTTGTTCGCTGTGTCCTTCGGCCCACTAGGCCGCTCGATGATGGAAACCGCAATCGTCGGCGGCCGCGAGCACACCCCCATAAAGTAGGAAAACGGCGCCAGGTTCAAAACCCCGCTTTTGCTCACGGTGGAAATAAACGCAATCGGCCGCGGCACGATGGCGCTTATCATCAGCCGGTAAATCTCCCCCACCTCTTTCCCCTTCGGGTCTATCTGCATTTTCTCTTCCTCGTTATATTTGGATTAATGAAAATCGAGCCGGGCCTGTCGGATGTCAAGGCAAATTCCGCGCGGGTGAAAACGCTCGCCTTGGAATCCGGCTTCGCCAAAACCGGCATCGCGGCGCCGGAAGTTGACACCGAAACCAAAGCCCGCTTTTCCGAATGGCTGTCAAAAAACTACCACGCCGATATGCGCTGGCTGGAGGAGAACGCCGAAAAGCGTCTGGAGCCGAAGCTGGTGATGCCCGCCGTCCGTTCCATCCTCTCCCTCGCGCTGGTTTACAACACCCCGCACAAACACTCAAACGGGAAGTCCAAAGGCAAAATCTCCCGCTACGCCTGGGGCCGGGATTACCATCTCGTCATTGAAGAGAAACTGAAAAAGCTGATTGCTAAACTGCAATCCGAATTCCCCGGTTCGGCTTGGAAGGGCTGGGTGGATACCGGCCCGACGATGGACAAATACTGGGCGGCGAAATCCGGCATCGGCTGGCAGGGAAAACATACCAACATTTTGACCAAACCCTTGGGCTCCTACTTTTTTTTGGCCACCCTCTTCACCGATTTGGAATTGGAACCAGACGCTCCCGCCCGCGATATGTGCGGCAAATGCACCCGCTGTATCGAGGCCTGCCCCACGCAGGCCATAGTGGAGCCGTATTTGCTGGACGCCAACCGCTGTCTTTCCTACTGGACCATCGAATATCGCGGCCCAAAAATCACGGACGAAATTGCGGAGAACATGAACGGCTGGCTCTTCGGCTGCGACATCTGTCAGGAGGTCTGTCCCTACAACAAAATCCCTGTCTTCACTTCCGAAGAAGATTTCCTCCCCTATTTTGCCGAAACGGAATTAAATTTGGGAACCGTGGCCCAAATGACTCAAACCGAATTTTCGCGGCGCTTTTCCAAAAGCGCCGTCAAACGAACCAAGCATGCCGGCCTCATTCGCAACGCCAAAACACTGCAAACAGTCCAAAAGTCAATTCCAGGCCGCTTGAGTGCGGAATCTCAGTGCAACCCCGGAGACCCGTGCTAAAAAAAAGATTGGGAATGTTAATCTCAGTTATGATTTTTGCGGCCTTACTCTCTTGCACCGCCGTGATTCACGAGAGCAACCTTTTTCACCCGAAACGAAAAAAGATGGATTGGGGGGTTAAGGGCCGTGAAAATGTGACAATCATAGCAGGCGATTCGACTTTGCTGCGGGGGTGGCTTTTCACTTTGCCGCAGTCCGCTCAATCTATTATCTATTTTTACGGCAACGACGAGACGGTTTTCGACAACAAGGAGCGGCTTTCCTGGCTGCAAACCCAGTTCAAAGCCGAGGTGCTGGCGGTGGACTATCGGGGATATGGGTTCAGTGAAGGGACTCCAAGCATTGACGCGCTTCTGGCGGACGGGTTGCGTGTTTACGACT
>DATLYY010000063.1 GCA_035574275.1 Verrucomicrobiia bacterium | reverse complement strand
TTTTCACCTTCGCGGGGAGGGCGGCTTTCTTCAAAATCCGGTGGAAGCGTTCCACATCTTTCGGCTCGGCTTCTTTTTCCCCCAGTTCCTGTTTGATGGCGGCCAGCTCCTGGCGCAGGTAGTATTCCCGCTGGTTTTTTTCCAAATCCTTCTGCACCTTGGCCGCCAGCTCGGTTTCCACTTTCTTTTTGTTCAACTCCCGGTTCAAAAATTCCACCAGCCGGTAGAGGCGCTCCTTGGTGTTCAAGGTCTCGATAATCTGCTGTTTTTCCGACAGGGGAAAGAGGGCGTAGCCGGCCAACAGGTCGGCAAAATGGCCGGCGGAGGAGAGATTCAGCCGCAAAACCTGCACCAGCTCCGGCGAGTAACGGGGGTCGGAGGCGACCAGCCGTTCAAAAAGCCCGAGCGCCTCGGCAATCAACAGATCGGTATCGACGGATTGAATCTCTTCCGAAGAGAGGGGGTTCAAACGCCCCACGAAGAAGGGCTCGGTCTGAACGAGTTTTTCGAGTTCGACTCTCGTCAGTCCGTGGAAAACGGCCTGAATGGTGTGATTGGGCATGTTCACCCGCTGGATGATACGGGCGGCGACGCCGATTTTGTACAAATCCTCCTGCTTTTGGACGGAAGGGGAGCTTTCCTTTTGGGCCACCACGCAGACCAACTGGTCGTCGGCTTTGTTTTCTTCCAAAAGCCGGATGTTTTTTTCCAGCCGGACGTGCAGGGAGGTGACGCCCTGCGGAAAAATAACCGCCGACATCAGCGGTAAAACCGGCAATTCCGCAGGAATCGAAACGTTCAGTTCCGGAGTTTCTTTTGTCATCCTTCCCACACCCTCAATCTTTTTCAACCGCCAACGGCATTCCCTTGTTCCAATTATCGGCCGAAACGGAGGGGAAAATAAATCATCGACGGCGGGAAGGTTACAGCTTCCCTCTGAAAAGCCGATATTTATAAAGAAATGGGTCCATACCTAAGGGGTGGGGTGTGTCCGGTGAAACGTTCAACAGCGGGGAACGTGATTTGGCGTACAGTCCGGCCGAGCGGCTAAAAAAACTTTCGCAACTGGAGCGTTTTCTTTCCAAAAACGACGGGCCGGCGATGCTGCCGGCGGCGGTCGGGCTGGCCGAGATTTACGCGGCGCGGATGGTGCGCTTTGAGCGGGCGGCCGGCCGGCAACTGGAAGCGCAGTGGCTCGTCCGGGGGGAAAAGGGTTTGAAGGGCGGCAGTTTCCCCCTTTCCGGCGCGGTTTCGCAAGCGGTCTGGAGGGAGGGACGGCTCTACAACTGCGACGACGCGCGGAAACGCTTCCAACAGGATTCATTCGTTCAGGAATATAAAACCGACTGTTATTTCGGCCTTCCCCTTCCCGACGGAAAAGGAAAGGTGCGCTTGGTGTTGAGTTTTCTGGGGGATACGCCGTTCGCTTTTTCCGGGGAGGAGATTCGTTCCGTTATGGGAGTGGTGGAACGGATCATCGCCAAAGCCGCCCCGCCCCCTTCCCCCAGTGAAGGGGAAACAGAAGGGCTGCGCCGGCGGAACCGGGAACTGGAGCTTCTGAATGCCGTGACGGCGGCGGCCGGGGAGGTTTTGGACAATCCGGCGCAGTTGGAGGAGGCGCTGGCGACCATCGTCGAACGGTTTGCGGCCTCCGCGGGACTCGTATTTCTGTGGGAGGAGGCGGCCCGGAAGCTGGCGTATTTTGCCGGTTCCAATCCCCGTTTCAAGGAAGCCCTGGGAGGGGAGAGCCGGGAGTTTGCGTCTTTCAAGTCCGCCCTTGAGTGTCTGCGGGAAGGGGCGTGGGGGGATTTGGATTTGAAAAAGCTGTTCGGGGGGGAGTACTGGCAGGCCGTTCCTTTGGAGATAAACGAAAAGAAAAGCGGGATTTTACTTTTGGCCGCCGGGCAGGCGGTGCGGGGGGAGCCGCTTTCGGTTCTGGCGCCGGCCGCGCGGCAGCTGACTTTTGCCGTGGAGCGGCTGGCGCATTTCCAGCGGGAAAAGAGGCGGCTGGTGCAGCTGGAAACCTTGAGCCAGGTGGCGACGCGGATCGCCGGCTTTCTTTCCCTCGACGAACTTTTACCCTACGTGGTGGGGCTTTTGCACGACCATTTCCGCTACTATCAAGTCCATATTTTTCTTCTGGACGAGGAGAGGGACGAACTGGTGGTGATGGCCGGCAAGGGGGAATACCGGGGGGCCAAGTCCACCGTGGGGCAAAGACTGGCCATCGGCCGCGGCATCAACGGGATGGTGGCGCGAACCGGAAAATCGCTTCTGGTGAACGACGTGACCAAGGAGCCGGCCTTTCACTTCGTCAAGGAGCTGCCGGACACCCGCTCCGAGCTGACCGTTCCCATCAAGGCGGAGGGAAAGGTTCTGGGGACTTTGGACATCCAGAGCTCCCAGCCGGACGCCTTCTGGCCGGCGGACGTTTTGACCTTGCAAACCGTGGCCGACCAGGTCGGCATCGCCGTGACCAACGCCCGGCTTTTCGAAAAAAGCCGCAAGCAGAACCTCCGGCTTTCCATCTTGAACCGGCTCTCTTCGGAAATCGCCTCCGCCCGGGAGCGGAAGGAGGTTTTGGAGTTGATTCTGGAGTCGGCCCGCAAGCTGCTTTCCAGCGGGCATGCCCTGCTTCTGGTGTCCGCGCCGAACGGCCTGGCTTTGTTTGAATACCGCCTTTCCCCCGAGGAGAGCCGGACCGCAAGGCGGCTGGTGCAGGAGCTTTCGCGGGCGCAGGAGTTTTTGCGCGGCTGCATCGAGGCGGGGGAGTGCCGCTACTACGACCTGGCGCGGCTGGAGGGCTGGCCCTCGGCGGTGGGGGACTGCCTGGGGCGGCTCGGTTTTTCCCGCTTTTTCTGCGCCCCGCTCCGCGCCCGCGGCGGCAAGCTTCTGGCCTTTCTTTTGATTTCGGCGGAAAACACCCATGAGTCGCCGGACAATTTTCTGCGGCTGGTGCAGGCGTTTGCCTATCAGGCCCAGACCGCCCTGGAAAACGCCTTTCTCATCCAGGAACTGATCGAATCGGAAGCCAAGTTCACCGATTTGTACGAAAACGCGCCGGACATGTACCAGACGCTGGACTCCACCGGCCGGGTTTTGGCCTGCAACCGCACCCAGGAAAAGGTCTTGGGGGTTCCCAAAAAGGAGATTTTGGGCCGTCCCTTTTCCGACTGGGTGCATCCGGACTCCAAGGGGGCCTGGGAGGAGCATGTGCGGACCGTTTCCGGCTCGGCGGAGGAATCCTCCTGCCACGTGCATCTGGTTTTGGCCGGCGGAGGGGTGATGGATGCCGAGGCCCATTCCCGCCGGGTCGTTTCGCGCGAGGGGGGGATTTTGATCCGCAGCGTGCTTCGGGACGTTACCGAGAAGAAAAAACTGGAGCAGCAGCTTTTGCAGAGCCAGAAGATGGAATCGATCGGCACGCTGGCGGCGGGCGTGGCGCACGAGTTCAACAATTTTCTGGGGGGGATCGTGGGGTACGCCGATCTGGCTTTGCGGATCGGGCAGCCGGAAAAGATGACCAAGAATCTTGGGGAAATCATCCGCATCAGCCAGGAGGCCAAAGAGGTGGTGCGGCAGCTTTTGAGCTTTTCCAAGAAAGTGGGGGAGGGGACCTGGCTGCCGGTGGATCTGGAAAAGGTTATGCGGGAGGCGGCCGATTTGGTGGCCCGGGAACTGCACCGCCAGGCGATCCAATTGGAGTGGCGCCTGGAAAAAACGCCGCCCCTTATGGGGCAGCACGAGCAGCTCGTGCAGGTCTTTTTGAACCTTTTCATCAACGCCGTTCACGCCATCGGGCAGGGGGGAAAAATTGCGGTGCGCATGGCCCCCCTCGGGGAGTCCATCCGCGTCGAGGTGGCGGACAACGGGTCGGGAATAACGCCGGAAAACCTGCCCAAGATTTTCGACCCCTTCTTTTCCACCAAGGGGGTGTACGGGGACGGCAGCCAGCCCGGCACCGGCTTGGGGCTCACGATCTGCTACAACGTGGTGCGGGCCCACGGCGGGGAAATTACCGTCGCCAGCGAAGTGGGGGCCGGCACCACCTTCACGTTGACTTTTCCGCTCCCGCGAAAAGCACCGGTTTCCCCTCCCACCCGATCCGCCGTTCCTTAAGCCGCGCCCGGCAACCCGCGCGGCCGGCCGCACGAACCGGCGGTCTTGTTTTTTGCTTTTCCACCCTCTAATTTGGCTTTGGGCCCCCGTAGCTCAGATATGGATAGAGCAGCGGTTTCCTAAACCGTTGGTCGGCCGTTCGAATCGGCCCGGGGGTAGTTTGTCGGAAGGGTTTGGATTTCAAGCAGTTTCAGTCGATTCCGATTCGATAATTTCTTCGCCAAATTTTGCCTTGCTACGGCTTTTGCTACAACCTTTGCTACGGTTCAAGGTAGTTTAAAGGCGTTTCAACCGCTTTCGTGGCATTTTGTCACGCTCTCGAAATTTGATGTAACATGCAGAAATATTTCGACTTGGAAAGATAAACATCTATGGCTGAAATTTTCGGAATCAATGACAAGCGGTCTCAAAAACCGCTGTTCGGTGTAGTTTAGTTCATCCAGTTTTTTGGCACCCCGAACTTCAAAGGAGCAATCCTTACCCAACCGGTTTTGAATTTTCCGGCAAGTCAAGGCGGGCGACCTCAGCACGGTCCGAGGAAACAACCAGGTCGATCGCTCCGGGGATTATCACATGCAAGGTGTAGGCCGTAGGGGACTCGTAAGCTCCTTCAGGGGAACGAATCTGTTCGTTGATTATCACCCTTCCGGTTCCCAGCGGAAGCCAAACGATTTGATTGGGCTTTCCCGTACTGATGACCGGAGTGCCGTTTATTTGCAAGTCGGTCACCACCCCGGCTGTACCATACGATGCGTATATTTTCTGTTCCACTTAAATTACCCGTCATTTCAGGGCATCCCCCCCGGCCGCCGTCCACCGGTTGGCGACGGCGGCCGGATTCTCTCCTATAGAGAGATGATGCCGCTGGCTGGCTTTTTTACTTGGTGTGCAGTTGGATATTGCCACCTTGCAGGTAGCCGCCGGCCGAATAGCCGTTGGAAAGGCGAATAAAGAACCGATCGTTCCGCCCCGGCTCGCCGTTATCGGAGACCTCCACTTCATAGGTGTAGCCGCCTTGATTGTTGACCTCGGCGGTTCCGCGAATGCGGCGGGTGGTGGCGTCCACGACTTCATAACTGGTCACGCCCGTGCCTTTCACGTGCCGGACCCCCTGCGCATTCCATCCATGGTCGATGTAGTTTAGATGACCCCAGAGGGCGCCTTTTTTAATTCCACCAGCCACGCCGAAGTTTCCGTGGGCGCCGGAAGGTGTCCCGTTAATCCATCCGCCGCCGGTGACAAAGTCGTCCCCCTCCGGCCAGACCGATGTACCTTCACAGGTGATGTCGGCATGGGCCGAGGAAACCACGATATCGGCGGGCTTGCAAAGCAAGCAGGTGGTGATGATAATGTGTAGGGCATTGACCGTGATGGCGCCATACGTGCCCTGCTGGGTCCGCACCTGCTCGTTGATTATGACTTTCCCCAGTCCCAAAGGCAGCAAGACGGTTTGATTCGGTTCTCCCGTACAGACCACGGGAGTGCCGTTTATCCACAGGTTGGCCACCTCGGAACTTCCAATTAGCTGCACTCCGGATGGTGTGCAGACGGCCTCCGCTCGCGCGGAAGCAAACGAGGCGGTTATGGTCTGGCCAGCGGCGCAGGCCACGTTCACTTCTCCAAGTGAAGCTTCCGAACGGCTCCGGTCACCTTGACCGATGGTGGAGGCGTGCAGCACTTCCGCACTTACAAGACCGGGAACGCTCGTTTGCACAAGACTCGCTTCCGCCGCTCCTCCAGAAGGCCCAAGCGGTCCGGCATGGGAAAACACGGTTACCACCCCCGCCACATTGGCCCGGAATGCGGTCGCCTCACCGCTAAATGTTCTGCCTGCCGACCCTCCGGTCCCCCCCCCTCCGGTGGCCGTATCCCCAGGGAGTTTTCCATCTCTGCCCCATCCATTGCCGTTGTTCAGCAGAGTACCGGCTGCCTCGCTTCCGCCGCCGGAAGTCAGCGCCTCTTGGCGCGAGGGCATGGACTTTTGGCAGGAAGCAACAAAAGCGACAACCAAAAAGAGCGAGAGGATGGCCGTTATAAGCGCCCCTATACGTTGTTTTTTCATATCCGATTACAACTCCTTTCTTTCAACCATTCAATTAAAGGGAGGCAGCCCCGCCCCATTAGGGGGCGGGTTTTCCTTTTGGGGCGGGGCTATCCTCAGGACGATCCTATTTGGGTTTTCCTTCCATGGTTTTTGCTAACATGGCAAACTCTCGCCGTCGAATACGGCACGCAACAGCAGAATCAGGTCCGAGGGGAACAATTCCCCATCGCAGTTGACGTCGCCAATTTCGAGCGAGCAGTCTCCAGTCCCATTGTGCAGGCAATCCATCAAGATTACCAGGTCCATCGGGGTGAGCTGGCCGTCGAAGTTCAAATCCCCCTTCTTTCCAAAGAAGGTTGAGGCCGCTTCGGACGGCTGGCTTTCGTTTCCTGCCGAATCTACCGCCGTCAAACGGTAGTACAGCCGTTTCCCTACATTGGGAGTGGAATCCTTGTATTGGGTGGCTGCTGTATGCCCGATCAGTTTCGATGTGCCGAAATTATCGGTCGTATCCCGATAGACCCGATATTCCTTCAGGTCTTTATCCGGAACTGCGCTCCAGCACACATCTACCTTTCCGGCGTTGGGGGTGACCGAGTCGATAACGGGTGAGGGCGGCGCGCCGCCGTTCAGCACGACGGTTATGGCAAACCCGCAGGTAGACTTATTGCCGTGCTTGTCCGTAGCCGTGCAGGTCACCAGGGTTATTCCGATGCCGCAGAAAGTACCCGATGGAGGGCTGCATTCCACCGTGGCCGGCGGGCAATTGTCCGTGGCAACAGGCGGCGTGTACACGCAAATGGCTCCTGCGCTATTGCTTGTATGCACGGTAATACCAGAGGGGCAGACGACCACCGGCGGCGTAACATCCTCAACCGTTATGTTGAACCCGCAGGTCGTTTTGTTGCCATGTTTGTCGGTTGCCGTGCAGGTGACTACAGTCACCCCCACGCCGCAAAACGAGCCGGAGGGAGGGGTACACTCCACAGTAACCGGCCCGCAGTTATCGATTGCGACGGGGGGGGTGTAAATGGCGATCGCTCCGCAGTCGCTCCCGACCTGCAAGGTGACGCCGGACGGGCAGACCACCACGGGCGGCAGGAGATCCTGCACGGTTATGGTGAACTGGCAGGTGTCAGCATTGCCGGACTTATCCTTGGCGATACATTTCACCGTGGTTATTCCTATCCCGCAGAAAGAGCCGGGAGGCGGAATGCAGTCAACTTCCACCGAAGCCGGGCAGTTATCCACGGCGACCGGCGGTGTGTAAACCGCAATCGCTCCGCAGCTATCCTTGATCGCCGGCAAAACAATATTCGGCGGACAGACAATCTGCGGCGGCTGGTTATCGTTGACAGTGACCGTAAAGCTGCAGGTGTCCTTGTTGCCCGACTTGTCGACTGCTATGCAGACCACCGTCGTGGTTCCCGTTGGGAAGGTGGAACCAGAGGCGGGAACGCAATTGAACATAACCTCCGGGCAGTTGTCCGAAACCGTGGGGGGTGGATACGTCACCACGGTCAGGCAGTTGGCTTCCGCGCTCACCGTTTGATTGGGCGGGCAGACAATCTGCGGCGGCTGGTTATCCCGAACCGTCACGGTAAAACTGCAGGTATCCTTGTTTCCTGCGTTATCCGTGGCGATGCAGACCACCGTCGAGATTCCCACTTGAAACGTGGAACCGGATGGCGGCGTGCAACTCACCGTGGCCGGCGGGCAGTTTTCTATCACCGTGGGAGGCGGATAGGTAACCACCGCGGCGCACTGGCCGTTGGCATTCACCGCTTGATTGGGCGGGCAAATCACCACCGGCGGTACGATATCCTTCACAGTCACTGTGAAGCTGCAGGTATCGGCATTGCCGGCCAAATCCTTGGCAATACAGATAACCGGCTTGGTTCCTATGCCGCAGAAAGTTCCGGGAGGCGGCACGCAGGTGACTACGGTCGAGCCCGGACAGTTGTCGATAGCGCCCGGGATGGTATAGGTTAGAATCGCCCCGCAGCTATCCTTGATTGCCACCAACGTCAGATTGGGCGGACAAATCACAGTCGGCGGTTGGTTATCCCGCACAGTCACCGTAAAGCTGCAGGTGTCCTTGTTCCCCGATTTATCCACGGCTATGCAAACCACCGTGTTCGTTCCAACCGGAAATGGAGAACCGGAAGGAGGAATACAATTGAATGTAACATCCGGGCAGTTGTCCGAAACCGTGGGGCCGGGATAGGTAACTACCGCCACGCAGTTGGCGCCGGCGTTTACCGTTTGATTCGGCGGGCAGACGATGCTCGGTGGCTGGTTGTCACGCACGGTAATGGTGAAGCTGCAGGTGTCCTTGTTGCCGGAAGCATCCGCGGCTATACAAAGAACCGTCGTATTCCCCACCGGGAAACTGGAACCGGACGGGGGCGTGCAATTAACCGTGACCGAGCCCGGGCAATTGTCCGAAGCCGTGGGCGGCGGATACGAAACCACCGCCACGCACTGGCCGTTGGCGTTCGCCGTTTGATTAGGCGGGCAGGCGATCTGCGGCGGCTGGTTATCCCGCACGGTCACCGTGAAACTGCAGGTGTCCTTGTTGCCCGCTTTATCGGTGGCAATGCAGACGACCGTCGAGGTCCCCACTTGGAATGTGGAACCGGAAGACGGGGCGCAGTTCACCGTTGCCCCCGGACAGTTGTCCGAAACCGTGGGTGAAGGATATGAGACCACGGCTTCGCAGTTGGCCCCGGCACCCACTGTTTGATTCGGCGGACAGGCGATGCTCGGCGGCTGGTTGTCCCGCACGGTCACCGTGAAGCTGCAGGTGTCCTTGTTCCCGGACACGTCCGTGCCGATGCAGACCACCGTCGTTGTGCCGACGGGGAAAGATGAGCCGGAGGGCGGGACACAGCTAACCGTCCCGCCTGGGCAGTTATCCGAAAGGGTGGCCAGAGGATACTGCACCGTCGCGGCGCACTGGCCGCCTCCGGCGTTGGTTGTTTGATTGGGGGGACAACTGACTATCGGTGACTGATTGTCCTTGACTATCACCGTGAAGCTGCAGGTGTCCTTGTTACCCGCGTTATCCGTGGCAATGCAAACCACGGTCGAATTCCCCACCGGAAAACTGGAGCCGGAAGGGGGTGTGCAGTTGACCGAGGCTGGCGGGCAGTTTTCAATCACGGTTGGAGGTGGATAGGATACTACCGCCGCGCATTGGCCTTGGCTGGCGTTCGCCGTTTGATTCGGCGGGCAGACCAATACGGGCGGTAGAAGATCTTTAACTGTAATGGTAAAACTGCAGGTGTCCTTATTGCCGGAAGCGTCGGTCGCAATGCAAACCACCGGCTTGGCTCCTATTCCGCAGAAAGTTCCGGAAGGAGGAACGCATAGAACCGAGGCGCCGGGACAGTTGTCAACGGCGACGGGGGTCGTATAAATGGCGATTGCTCCGCAACTGTCTTTGCCGGCCGACAGGATAATGTTGGGCGGACAAACCACCGTGGGGGGCTGGTTGTCCCGCACTGTCACCGTAAAGCTGCAGGTATCCTTGTTGCCCGATTTGTCCGTCGCTATGCAGACGACTGTTTTCGTCCCAATCGGGAACGAAGAGCCGGATGGAGGATTGCAACTGACCGTGGGATTCGGGCAGTTGTCCGAAACGGTCGGTGCCGGATACGAAACTATCGCCTCACAGCCGGGTCCTGCGTTGGCCGTTTGATTCGGCGGACAGGCAATTGTTGGCGGTTGGGTATCCTTGACCGTCACGGTAAAGCTGCAGGTGTCCTTCCTTCCGCCGTTGTCGGCCGCAATACAGACCACCGTTGTGGTACCCGCTTGGAAGGTGGAACCGGAAGGAGGCGAGCAGCTGACCGTGGCCGGCGGGCAGTTCTCAATTACGGTTGGAGGCGGATAGGTCACCACCGCTGCGCAATTGCCGCTGGCATTCACCGTTTGATTCGGTGGACAGACAATCACCGGCGGCAGGGTGTCTATGACTGTTACGGTAAAACTGCAGGTGTCCGCATTGCCGGCCAGATCTTTGGCAATACAGATGACCGGTTTGGTCCCTATTCCGCAGAAAGAGCCGGGCGGCGGGACGCAGGTAACCGTAACGTCCGGGCAGTTGTCCGTGGCGACTGGAATGGAAAAGTTGGCAATCGCTCCGCAGCTGTCCTTGCCCGCCGGCAAAGTAAGATTTGGCGGGCAACTGAGTACCGGCGGCAGATTGTCGCGCACCGTTATCGTAAAGCTACAGGCAGTCGTGTTTAGGGATTTGTCCGTAGCCGTGCACCGGACCGTCGTGGTTCCCACCGGAAAAGCGGAGCCGGAAGGAGGAACGCAAACGACCGTAGCCCCCGGACAGTTATCCGATGCGCTGGGGGTCGTATAAGAAACCACCGCCGCGCACTGTGCCGGTGTGCAATTCACATTCTGATTGGGCGGACAGACCAATTGCGGCGGCTGATTATCCTTCACCGTCACGGTAAAACTGCAGGTCGATTTATTTCCGGAAGAATCCGTGGCCGTGCAGGTGACCGTCGACACCCCCACCGGGAAAGTAGAACCGGAAGGAGGGGTGCAACTGACCGTGGTTTTTGGACAGTTGTCGGTAGCCGTGGGTGCCGGATATGAAACGACCGCATCACAGCGCCCAGGGCTTGCATTTGCGGTCTGATTCGGCGGACAGACGAGCAGGGGTGGAAAAATATCGTTAACCGTGATGGTGAAACTGCAGGTCTGTATTCCGCATAAAGCCGTGTTTGCCGTGCAGGTGACTGGCGTTATTCCCACTCCACAGAGTGTCCCGGGCGGTGGAACGCATATAACCGTTCCCAAACCGCAGGGCAAACTGATGGAGGGCACCGTGAAACTGGCAATCGCGCCACAACTGTTTGGGGCGCAATTCTGCACAACATTGGAGGGACAAGTTATCCCTCCGGTGCTTGGGGCCGTATTGGAACCCCCTTCGTCAGCCCACAGCGGGCCGACGAAGAGGAAGAGAATCATTACGGCGAAAATCAATGCGTATACCGTACATCGATTACGCATTTGGCACCTCCTCTTCTTCCAATAAATGGTGGCACTTAAAAGCAATTAAACTTTGGCCTTTTCGGAACGCCCGTCGGCCAAAACTTATCCGCCTTGGGTAAGTAGAATTTGAATCACCTCCTCTTGCTTTCATTAACGCTTCTCTTCCGTTTTTTCCTTGAGCCGAAAAAAGGAAAAAACAGAGCTACACCTTCACATAACGCCCACCCTTTTTTCTTTGAACTACTGCTGGCCACCAAGTGCTGGGGGAGGTATCTAGCAACAAAGGTGCCAAGAGCTTTTTTTCTGTCAATGTCCATTTTGACAGGGCCAGCTGCCAAGTCTTCAGTTTCACAGGAAAAAACCGCAGGTTACAAAAGGGGTGAAGCCCCTACTATACGGAAGGCCTTAATTATTCGTTATGGTGAAAAAATGCAATATCTTGCAATAATGTGATATGTTAAATCATCGCCGGTTGTCAAAAAAGCGCAGCAATATGCATAAAAGTGATAAAGCTCAATGTTTCATTCTAGCAATGTTGGTGTTTGGCTATAATTTGCCCTGTTCCGCTATGAGCCTTATAAAGACCTATTCAGAGCATAGCTATTCCCTAAATGTATATGCCAACACTACTTTTTTATTCAAGCGGCTCAAGGGGGAAAGGAGGCTGGGTTTTCTTGTTCAAGTGACAAGCTTCACAAGCATCCCTTAATTTGTTCAATCTGTTTTTTTAAAAATTTTGCCCGCATTGAGACCCGGGCTTTGGGTTTCAACCGGTTAGGGCAGTTTTTCGGCAAAGGACTTGCATTAATAACTTCTGCAATTTGTGTGACGAAAGGATGGCCGAATCTTATAAAGAATGGGATGCTTATTTTGAAAGGCGGGTATTTTCATGACTAATGGTAAAAAATTCAAAAACATACTAAAAACTCTCCAATCTCGTGTCCGCGGCGTCCCTTTTAAGCAATCGGAAGAAGCAGTTCGGGCAATGGAAAACCCAGCCCGTTCGCTTTCGGACTCGTCCCCGGCGCCGATGTTTGTTATCAACTCGGAAGAGCGGATGGTGTACGCCAATCAAGCCGCGGCTCAGACACTCGGGGCGGAACGTCCGGAACAATTGTTTGGGAAACACCCCCTCGCCTTAATCCACCCTGATTTTCACGCCATTGTCAAGGAGCGTCGGCGCCGGGTGTTGGAGGAAGGAGAGAAATCTCCTCTGATCCAGGAAAAATTCGTGCGCCTGGATGGAAAGGTGATTGACGTGGAGGTGGCGACGATGCCGACCACCTTTGAAGGCCGGTCCGCCATCCATGTAGTTTTCTTGGAAGCCGGCGAGCGTCGCAAATCGGAAGTGGAGTCATCCCGCACTGCCCAGGAATTGACCAACCTGATTGATACGGCCAACGCCCCCATTTTCGGTATCGACAGGAAAGGGCGGGTGACCGAATGGAACCGCAAAGCGGTGGAGATTACCGGCTACGAAAAGCACGAGACTTTGGGCCGCAACTTGGTGGAAGAGTTCATCACTAAGGAATACAAGGCCTCCGTGAAGGAGGTTTTGGATAAGGCTTTGAAAGGGCACGAGACGGCCAACTATGAGTTTCCTCTCTATACCAAAGAGCGGGAGCGTCGGGAGGTTTTGCTGAATGCCACCACCCGGCGGGACATGCAGGGGAACATCATCGGGGTGATCGGCGTCGGCCAGGACATCACCGAACGGAAGAAAGCGGAGGTCGAGTCGGCCCGGATTGCGCAGGAATTGACGAACCTCATTGATACCGCCAACGCTCCCATCTTCGGCATCGACCGGGAGGGGCGGGTCACCGAGTGGAACCGCAAGGCGGTGGAGATTACCGGATACGAAAAGCATGAAACGTTGGGGCGAAACCTGGTGGAGGAATTTATCACCGAGGAATACAGGGTTCCCGTAAAAGGGGTTTTGGACCAGGCCTTGATGGGGGTGGAAACCGCGAACTACGAGTTTCCCTTATATACAAAAGGGCGGGAGCGGCGGGATGTTCTCTTGAACGCCACCACCCGGCGGGACATGCAGGGGAACATCATCGGGGTGAT
>DATLYY010000062.1 GCA_035574275.1 Verrucomicrobiia bacterium | reverse complement strand
AAAAACACGCCGACCTTACATAAATTGAGGGGTATGGGAAATTTCCCATACAGAGTTGCAGCTGGCTCTTCCGTATCAACCCGTTCCGGGCGGTAAACTTTTGCAAGGCCTTACCGATACTTTAGATGTGGCCGAACTGACGACTACCGACCGCGCTAAAATATCCTTGCGCCGACGCACCCGCCCCATCTGGCGGGACTATCTCGAAGTGGCCGTGGTGGCTTTGGTTTTGGCGTTCATTTTGCGGGCCTACGTGGTGCAGGCCTTCCGCATACCGACCGGTTCGATGGAAAACACCCTTCTGCCCGGGGATTTTCTTTTGGTCAACAAGTTTATTTTCCATTTCAAAGACCCCAAACCCGGGGAGATCGTCGTTTTCCAGTATCCGTTGAACACGGACCGGGTTTTCGTCAAGCGCTGCGTGGCCGTCGGCGGGCAGACGGTGGAAATCCGGAACAAGGTTTTGCGGGTGGACGGGAAGGTGGTGCCGAATCCACGGGACGCCAAGCACAAAGACCCCAAGATTCTGCCGCGGGAATTTTCCTCCCGCGATAATTTCGGCCCCAAGCAGGTGCCGTTGGACCAATTCTTCGTGCTCGGCGACAACCGGGATGACAGCCAGGATTCGCGGGAGTGGGGTTTTTTGGAACGCAAATATCTTATCGGCAAGCCGATTATCGTTTACTGGTCTTGGAAGCCGGATCCGCAGGAGCCGAAGCTGGAGTTTCCGTATGTTTTTGAATTTATCAGCCTAACGGTTTACAACATCGCCCATTTCTTTGACCGGATGCGGTTCGACCGGTTGGGAATGGTTGTAGATTAATACGAATCTGTAAATCTTAATCATTTAAAGCGCCGTTTTTCGATTCATCTAATCCGCATATTTTTCGGCTTGTAAGCCAATTCTACAAATTGTGGTGGCTGATAGTTGGCCACTATATGTAGTTGAATTGGTTGATTGTAATAAGAGTTTCCGGTTTTTTGCAAAAAAGTGCTTGACAAATTATTGGAATCCCCCCATACTTTTAATTCAGGTAAAAAGGGTTTTGCGATTTTGCCGGAAATTTTTCCGGTAAGGGCCCCGGTTTTTTGGGGCAGGACGGCGGTCCCCCTTGAGTTGTTTAAGGGGGGTGGATTAACGCATAACAATATGCGGGAGGTGAGTTGTAATGTACGAACTGCTCATCGAACAACTTGAGGCGAAGGTAGCGCCGGGCGGCGGTGGATCCGGTGGACAAGGGTAATTGAAGCAGCCTTATCCTTCGAAGGTAATAAGGGCTGTCCAAAAGACGGCCCTTTTTTATTTGTCTTCTTTTTGAGCGGAGTTATCCAGATTATTTCATTTACTAATTTCGTACGCAAAGCACTTGAATTTCCTAATTGCTTTTATGTTTTTTGGTTATAAAGAATGTGAAGTTTTTTCCTATTTTCACTTTTTGGTTCAAATTGGTCGCTTGCCAGGTTCTTAATGTTGACTTTTCTGCTGAAAGATTCGTATTTGTAAATGCAAGTGTTCCGTATTTAGAAAGCTACGAAATGGCCGCAAGGCCCGGACGCTTGGTCCCTTCCGGAAAACTGGGGGGAAACCGACGTAGCTCACAGGAGGTGAGCAAATGTACGAACTGCTCATCGAACAGCTTGAGGCGAAGGTCGCTCCGGGATTAGGTTCCGGCGGCCAGCAGTAAAAGCTGTAAGCAGCCAAGAAAGCCGCCGCAAGGCGGCTTTTTGGTCTTATTGGCCCAAAGTTTCGGCGATTTTCCGGATTTCCGTAAGAAGTTCCACTTTTTGCGGGTCGTTTAAGTAGCTGTTCATACTTTCATCCGTGGTGAAATTCTCTTTCAAATTCTCCAGAACCTGTGCCGCCGATTGCAATTCGCCGAATGCTTTTCGATAATTTTTTTCCTCCATTGAAATCTTAGCCATAAAGTGATGCAGTCGCCAGATTTTTTCCGGCTCGGAAAGGTCGTAGGCGAGCTTTAAGGCTGCGGCTCCCTTTTGACGGGCCGTATCGAATTGGCCCAAATGAAAGGCGGACCGGGCTTCAAGGAAGAGCCCTTCGCAGGAGAGGGTCGGACTCGCCGGAACGGCAGAAAGGGTGCGGACGCCGGAAAGCAGTTCTTCGATTTTTTTCGAGCTATCCGGTCTTCCCAGCAATTCGATTCGCTCGAGTGCAAGACGGTGGCACTCCGGAAAATATTCGCTTTCGGCCAACAGCTTTTCGGCTTCACCAAGGTGTTTTTTCATTTCGGAGGTTTTTCCTTTGCGGGCCGCTAATTTTGCCAAGAGCATGAGCAGTCGCCCCCGCAGGCTGCGATCCGAAACATTTTTTATTCTTTGAAGTGCCTCTGCGGCCGCTTTTTCCGCCTCCGGCAAGTCGTTTACCAAAAGGGCCAGCTCGATTTTTTCCAGTCGGAGCGGGATCTCGCTGGGCAAATCGTGAATTTCATCCACCAAGGCGAGCCCGTGAGTCAAATACTTTTCCGCTTCAGCATACTGCCCTTGCGCCTTTAAACTGCCTCCCAGAGTGGCGAGAAGGGATAGGTGGTTGCCCTTGAAGTTTATTTTTTCCGACAGCTCCAAGCCCAAAAGCGCGTAGTAGATGGCTTCCGGATAATTGCCCGACCGATAAGCCACGATAGCAAGATTATCTATGTTAAGAACTTCCCATTTCTGGCTGACAATCTGACGGTTCAATTCCAGAGCTTCCAAAAGGAGCGTTTTGGCTCCTTCAAATTCCCCTCGCAGGGCCAGAATGAAGCCCAAGTTATTCAGACACAGGGCAGTTTGCTCTTTTTCGTCCAATTTTCGGTTCAATTGCAACGCCTCCCGCAGAAAACGGACGGCATCCTGCAGACGGTCGGCCATCATTTGGGCCACGCCGATGTTATTCAGCGTGCTGGCCAGATTTTTGGTATCTCCCAGACGGCGCTGGATTTCGGCGGCCTGGGTGTAATGCAACAACGCCTCATCAATACGCAATTGATGGGCATACGTGGCTCCCAAATTGTTGTGGACGTAGGAAAGCTTGCTCTCATTTTCCAGTTTTTGGAAGAGAGCCAGCGCTTTTTTCAGAGTCTTTTCGGCTTTGGGAAAATCCGGCAATTGACGAAAATGATTTCCCAGTCGATTGGTGGCGATTGCCTCCGCTTCCAGGTTTTTCGATTTTTTTGCCATCCGAATGAGCATGAGAAATTCCTGGATGGCCTTTTCCAGTTCTCCTTGCCGCCCGAAAAAGTCGCCCCGTTCGCGGTAAATCTCCAAAAACAAGCTTTCCCGACGGACACCGGCCGGGAGTTTTTGAGCCCATGCAAGCGATCGATTCAAATACCAGCTTTCCTTTTTGAAATCTTCTTTGGCGCCCGCTTCGCCCGCTGCCGCCATGGCCTGCCGGGCGGCTTCTTCCCAAAGACCGGCGCCGGCGGCTTGAAATTCCCATTCAGACGAGCGGGATTTGTCGCCTAATTGGTTGCTTCGGGCAAAAAAGCCCCAGATTCTTCGATGGGTGTCCTTTGAATTTTTTACCGTGGCATATAGCGCTTCCCGCAGGCCGGGGCGGGAGAAGGCGAGGCGGTTTTCTCCCAGTGTGAGAAGGAAACCGGCTTGCTGCAGGTTTTCCAGCAACAGTTTCAAGTTACTTTGTTCCCAAAGGCCGGTTTTGAAGATTTCCTCGGGATTGAAGAAGCCGAGGAAAAACGAGAGTCGAGCCAGAAGCTTTCGTTCTTCATCCGGGAGGGTGGCGGCGAGCGCCAGAAGCTCTTTTTGTGAAGCGGGGGAAAGGGGGACATCCATGAGAATGTTTTCCTTCCATTCCCAGCCCGCGCCATTCCAACGAAGCAGCTTCTTTTTCTGCCAGAAGCCCAGTTCAAACTCGATTAAAGACACCTCGCCAGAAGTTTTCCGCCATAAGAGTTTGGCGGTTTCCTGGGAGGCGCCGAAGCCGGAGGCCAGCCAGTCGGCGAGCTCACGTTCGGAAAGCCGGGGATAGGCCCGCGAGGAATTATTCTGCTCGATGGCCAGCCGGACGGTATGAACGGTGGATTTTTTTACAAGGTCATCTCCATCCTTCAACTCCTCCTCCGCCCGTAGAACGGCGGCGGGGGTCTCGGCGGAAAGCTCGTTTCCCCGTTGGAGGGAAGGGGAAGCCCAAGGCCTCGGCAAAAGTGTCCGGCACCAGTCGGCGGAGGACTCTTCCACCCGGGCGAGTTTTTTTTGCAGGGCGGGATCTTCCAGAAGCCAATCCAGCACTTGGATGCCGTCGCGCGGGCGCTCCTCCCTGTTTTTGGCCGCCAGCCGGCCTATCAGATGCTGCCAGAATTCCTTTTCCTTCAAATTGCGAATTGGGAGCCGGGGCAGCGGCGCTTCCTGATGGCGGGCCAAAGTCGCCGCCGGGTCAGGGTCGGCAAACGGCGGTCGCCCCAGAAACAGCTCGCAGAGGATTATCCCACAGGCGTAGAAGTCCGCCCGGGCGTCGGGCTTTTCCTTCCTAATCATCTCCGGCGCCAGATAGTCCACCGTGCCTCCCACATTCTCATTATCCGGCGGGCTTGCGGACTGGGCCAGACCCAAATCCATAATTTTCAACTGCAACGGGAGCTCGGCCTTCCGCCTTGGCACGACCAGGAGATTGGAAGGTTTCAAATCCCGGTGCACCAGTCCCTTTTTGTGCAGCAGGGCAAGCCCCAGAAAAAGTTGATAGCAGAGCAATTTTCTGGAAATCGAGTCGAGCTTCGGCCAGCATTCCCGTATGTTTTTTCCTTTTAGAAACTCCATCGTGTAAAACGGGGTTTCTTGATCCGTCCAGCCGAAGCGGAAGAAGCGGGCGAAGGCGGGATGGCAAAGGTTTTTGCCCAGGAGGTATTCTTGCTTGAAGGATTCCAGCGCGGACTGCTGATTCGGTTTCAGAACCTTGACGGCAAAGGGGCCTTCTTCCCCTTCGGCCAGAAAAACCTCGGCAAAGGCCCCTTCCCCCAAAAAGCGGAGTATTTTCAGCGGTTTTTTATCTAAAAACAGCCCGGGTGTTTCGCGAGCGGAGCCCATCAGGGGCGGTTGGAGACGGAAAAGCTCAACACAAAGGTGGTTCCGGTACCGGGCCGGCTTTCCACCGTGATTTTGCCACCGTGGGCCTCCATAATCCGCCGGCAGTTGGCCAACCCCAGCCCGTGGCCGGTCGGTTTGGTGGTGAAACGGGGTTCGAAAATGCGGGTCAGGTTTTCCGGCGGAATGCCGGGGCCGTCATCCTTCACCTTCAATTCAATGCAATCCTTTTCGGCGCGGAAGACCGCCGAAATTTCGATGCTGCCCGTGCTTTTTTTAGAATCCTTGATCGCCTCGGCGGCGTTTTTGATCAAATTGAAGAACACCTGCTGCACCTGTCCCACGTCGATGGTGACGGGGGGCAAATTGGCCGGCAGATGGGTGAAGAAACGGACATGGGCGAAGCTTTTCTGCGGCTTCAGCGAAAAGAGCAAATCCTCCACCAGCCGGCGCAAGTCAAACTCCCGCATTTCCGGTTCCAGCTTGGAAAAATCCATTAGACTGTCCGTAAAGCGGCGCATCTTGCCGATGTGCTCCAGCACCCCTTCCACGTTCTGGGCGACCTTGTCCCAGGCCTGCTTTTTGATGTTCAACAAAAGCATTTCGGTGTTGGAGGAGATAATCGACAGATAGTTGTTCAACTCGTGCCCCACGGAGGCGGCCATCTCCTCCTTGGCCACCAGTTTTTCGGAAAGAATGATGTACTTTTCCAAAAGCACCTTTTCGGTGATATCGTCGATGACCAAAATGGCGGAGTTCGATTTTTTGTCCGGGGTGGCCAGCGGATGGGCTTTCCAGGAGAGAACCCCCTCCTCCTTGCCGCGGGTCAAATAGTAGCGGGGTTCTTCAAAGGAACGTCCCGTGCGGATGACCTCCTCGCAGGTCTCCTCCCAGTAGGCCACGTGGTCGGACGGCAGAAAATCGGCGAGCTTGATCGGACCGGAGGCAATGCGGACCTCCTCCCGGCCAAAAATTTTATAGGCGGCCCGGTTGGCCGTGGTGACCTCCAACGCCTCATTCAAAACCAGAATCCCGACCGGGGTGTGGTTGATAACGTCCTCGTTGTAACGCTTGAGCTGGAAGACCGAGTCGTACAACCGGGCGTTTTCAATGGCGATGGCGGCCTGCCCGGCGAAAAGCTCGAACAGGTACAAATCGGATTCCAAAAAGATGGAGGCCTGGGCGGAGGAGTCCAGATAAATGATGCCGATGACTTCGTCCTTGGCCTTCAGCGGCACGCACATAATCGAGCGGAGGTGCAGCTCGGCAATCGATTTCTGCGAGGAGAAACGGGGGTCGGCCTGGGCGTCCGAAGTGTAAATCGATTCCCCGGTTTCGGCCACCTTCATGGAAATGGAGGAGGAGATCCGGAAATCCTCCTCCGACAGGTGCTCCTTCTGGATATTATGGGCCGTGCGGAATTCCAGTTCGCCGGCTTCGTTTTTCAACATCAAAAAACCCCGCTCTGCTTTCAAAAACTCCACGGCCTTCTGCATTACGATGGACAAAATCTCTTCCGTAAAGAGGGAGGAAGAGATGACTTTGTTGATTAAAAGCAGCGCTTCAAGATCTTCGTGGCGGTATTTGGCTCCTCCTTCCGAGGTATCCACGCGGGGATGAGCTTCCCGGATTTTCTTCAAGGTTTCCTGCATCTCCTCCACGATGCTTTTGGGGAGGGAGGGACGGACGGTCTTTACGGAAAGCTTGTCCGTGTTGCCAAACCCTTTGGGAGGGGTTGGTTCTTTTTTCTTTTTGGTTGTGTGTCCCGCCATAGCTTATCGCCCACCCTGTTGTCCCGCAATCCCGAGGGGCTGTTAAGGTTATCGGCATAAACGAAGGGAACTGCATACCCCGGCCGGGGGCGGGTTACAGCCGGACTTCGGAGAGCTGCCGGGCAATCAGGTCGCCGCAGGCGGAGGTGGAAAGGCCGGAGGAGGAATCGAGAGAGGGGATTTTTCTGGATTTTAGGAGTTCCGCAACAGCTTGTTCGATGCGGGCGGCGGCGCGGGTTTCCCCCAAATAGTCCAGCATCATTCCGCAGGCCGCGATGGCGGCCACCGGCGAGGCGACTCCTTTCCCTTTGTATTTGGGGGCGGAGCCGTGAATCGGCTCGAACATCGAGACCTTGCCGGGGTGGAGGTTGCCGGAGGCGGCGATACCCATCCCCCCCTGCAAAACCGCCCCCAAGTCAGTCAATATATCACCGAAGATGTTGTTGGTGACCACCGTGTCGAACTGTTCCGGGTTTTTGATCAGCCACATGCAGGCGGCGTCGATGTAGGCATGGTCGGTCGCCACTTGGGGGTATTCCTTCCCAACGTCCGCAAACGTCCGCGTCCAGATATCCATCGCCCGGATGGCGTTGGCCTTGTCCACCAAGGTCAGTTTTTTCCGGCGTTTGGAGGCCAGCTCAAAGGCATAGCGAATCACCCGTTCGCATCCTTTGCGGGTGAAGACCATCTCCTGCAGGGCGACTTCGTCCGGCGTCCCTTTTTTCAAAAAGCCGCCGATTCCGGCGTACAAATCCTCCGTATTCTCCCGCACCACCACCATATCGATGTCTTCCGGCTTTTTATCCTTGAGGGGACAGAGGTGTTCGGCCAACAGTTTGATGGGGCGCAAATTGACATACAAATCCAGCCCAAAGCGGATGCCGGCGATTACGGCCCGTTCCACCAACCCCACCTCCACCCGCGGGTCGCCAATGGCGCCGAGATAAATGGCATCCTGCTGTTTCAGTTCGTTCAACACCGAGTCCGGGAAAAGCTCGTTAGTTTTTAGGTAATGCTCCGAGCCGTGGGGGTAGTGGGTCAGTTTGTACTTAAAGCCCTCGATTTCGGAGGCGCGCTTCAAAACCTTCAGCCCTTCGGCAATGACTTCCGGCCCGATGCCGTCGCCGGGGAGAACGGCGATTTGATATTCTTTACCCATCGGGTCGCAAAATTAGAGTTTTTGGGGAAAAAGGAAAGCGGTTTTAGCAAAAAACCCGCGCAACGCTTGAACAGCTTTTTGGTTCTCAACCGGTTAGAAAAATTGTTTCACGTGAAACAATTTTTGGGCGAGACAAAAGTGCAACGGATATTGTTGCGTTTTTGCGTCGCCGCAAAAGTACAAAAAAGAAAGCCGTCCGTACGGGCGGCTTTCTCGAAGGCAAAATCATTCTATTTAATCAACTGCATCTTCTTGGTCTCTATGAAATCCCCGGCTTTGATTTGATACAGATAAATTCCCGACGAAACCGGCCGGCCGGCTTCGTCTTTTCCATCCCAGAGCGTTTGATGATATCCCGCCGGTTTTTCCTCATCCGCCAGTTTGCGAACTACCTGTCCTAAAATGTTGTAAATCCGCAATTCAACCTTTGCCCCTTGCGGCAGTGCATACCGAATAGTTGTTGTTGGATTGAAAGGATTGGGAAAATTCGGTCCCAGCGCAAATTCGGTTGGCAAAGCGCTTGATCCTGCCTGACCGGTTGAGGCAGTGGCTTTGCCCAGCCCGCAACAAGGGCTGACGCAAAACCCACCGGGATAGGCATAAGCTGGTTGAATGACTAGTTTGCTGTCTGGCGGACAGGTCTGCTTAATCCAGAGCAGGCTGCTGTCCCCTGCTGCATCGAAGGCCGTAATGTAGAAGCTGTAAAGAGTGTCCTGTTGCTGCGTGCAAATGATGGCTGAAGTGGACGTCGAGATAACGCTTTGTTCGTAGGTCTCCCAGAGTTGGGTGACGGGAAAACAACCCCAACACGGACACATCGCCGAGCGATTTTTCAGCCAGTAAGCGTCCACTCGGTAGTTTACAATCGGCACGGCCGGGTTCTGATTGCTTGGGGCATTCCAAGTCAGAACGACTTTATTTGTCTTGTAGGTGCAGTAACCGGGAGGCCCGAGAAGCTCTATTCCCCCTCCTTCCGCTGTTTCGATTTCGGACGCTCCTCCCCCCATTCCTTCATTTATGCAATAAGTTGTAACTGACCCTACAGCCGCTTTAAAATTCACCCCTGGTTTGGGCCGGGTTCTAACCGTTACCTCGTTGCTGTAAACCGTCTGATTGCGGGTGAAGGCCTTTATCCGGTACGTGTAGGTCTGGCTTCCCATCAAATCGGACATATCCGTCCAAGTCGTGGTGTTCGGCGGCAGGGTGGCGACAACGCCCCAAATGTTGTTGGTGGCGTCCTTGCGCTCCACCGCCATTCCTTCTTCGTTGATGTTGTTTTCGGGAAAATCCAGCTTCACCCGTACCGTCCATCCGGAAGCCAAAACCACATGCGGATAAGTCACGCTGGCCGAGGGCGCCGTCAACAGCGGTTCACCCAAAACGGTGTACTGGAATGAAACATTCGGGGCCGTTGTCGGCGTCCAGCCGAGGAAATTTCCGGCAAGGTCCCATACTTCGTAAATATAAGTTCGAAGCTGGCACCCGGTGTTCGTAATGGTTCCCGGCACAACCTCGCTGAAGGGAAGCCCAACGTTCGGCGACTCGGGCGAAAAACCGACCGACCCGTTACCGCGGCCCCAAGCTGCCGGCCACGGATACAAGCTGGTGGATAGCGGGCTGGCACCGGTGTAAAACGGCTGGGGAAAGGTAACGGTTCTTCGAATCTCATGGCGCCTAACGTAGTATGTGCCGGGCGCCAGTCCGGGTACATCCCACATAATGGTCGTATAAGGTCCGACCGAGGCGACATCGGTTCCACCGGTCCCGCCGGAAATCCGCTGCAAAACGTACGGCACCTGCAGCAACTTCAAGGCCCGTTCGGCGTTAATGAGGCCATAACCGGTAAACTTGTCCCAGCCAGCCGGTAAAGGAGGGTCAAAACGGTCGTCCCTGTCATCTGCCGACAATTTGATGATGTTCTCGATGTCATCATTGGAGTAGCTGGGCCGAAAACCAATAAGCAAGGAAGACAGCCCGGTTACAAATGGCGCGGACATCGAAGTGCCGGCGACATTATCGTATGACAGTTCCGCGCCATCGGAAACCCGCCCGAAATACCTGGGAAATGTGGACAAAATGTCCTGGTCGTTTGTACCCGGGTAGGGGTTGATGCCGCCCGGAGCGCTTACGTCAATGTGATTTCCCTGCGTGGAGAAAGTGGAATAATTGCCGGTGTTTTGCAGCGCGCCAACAGCTGTAATCCCCTGGCCAAAAGCGGCTGGAAAAAAGGCCCGCTCGTCGCTACTGTTGCCCATAGAAACCACCGATACCCGGTTTACCCTGTAGGCATAGGAAAAGGCGGAACGCACGGTCAAGGAATAGTCCGGGCCGCCCCAGCTATGGTTCAAAACGTGCGCACCCTCATTAACGGCAGCTCTCGTCTTGTTGTAAATCTCCACGTTGTCGAACGTGGCAATGTTTTTGGCGATGATTTTGGCGTTCCAATCCACACCGGCCACGCCCCGGTTGCCGTTGTTGTTGGCGCTGGCGGCGGCAATACCGGCCACGTGCGTTCCGTGGAAGAAAGCCGGATCGCCCGGATAGTAAGATTCAGCGCTTTGAATCCTGCCGGCAAATTCCGGGTGATTGGGGTCAATGCCGCCGTCCATTATTGCAATTTTAATGCCCGAGCTGCCTTGAAAAATCTCCCATGCCGCGGCCGCCTTTATGTCCTCGCCTGCCGTGCCACCCGCCTGACCGGTGTTTTTCAATCCCCACTGCCGATAAAACAGGTTGTCGTTTGGCACAATTTCAAAGTACTGGGCGGTGCCGTTGATTTCGGAATAGACGACGTCTCCGCGCATGCTGTCCAAGGCCTGCTTCAAAGCGGAAGCATTTCCGCCCGAAACAAGCCGAATCCGGAAAAGGCGGGATAAGTCCAGCAGCTTGATGGGATTTCCCGCCGAATCGTAGGCAATCGTATCGGCCCGGTTAAAATACGGATCAGCTTTTTCGATGACTTCAACCGCGTAGTTCGTCAACGTGTCGCGCAAGGGCTGGTAGTTGATTGTGGTTTGCTGAACGCTGGCGCTGATGGACGGGGGTGGAATGATAATCGTGGTGTCTGTTTTTACGTAAACCAGAACCTCCCTTTGGGCCTGTTCTGCGGTCACGCTCCAAAGTGAGGCGGTTTGCAGAAGCAGGAAGCCAAAGGCCATTGGCAGTATAATCCGTTTCATTTCTTCCTCCGATAAATTGGGTTTACGGTTTCAGTGAACGTCCTCTGCGAATCGGGCGCTTGGGGCGGGCCTCTTGGACTCATAATTCTTGCCTTTTGCCTTCCCCGGCCTATATTGAAATGGGAGCATAAAAGCCGAAGCGTCCCGCCAAGCGGGATGCTTTGTTTTATGCCTGCCGCGCCTTGGGCGTGTTACTTTAGCCGGTTACCGCCCAGGGCTTTTTTTCGGCAAAGAAGTTAAAGTTATCTGTCGTTTATTTCTTCCATCCGCATCCATTGTAAATAAGGTTCCATACTCCGGTCTTGTGTCGCTGTAAACAATCTTTTTTCCATCCGGCGACCAAGTTCCTTCAAAGGAAGGAGTTGTAAGCAATTTTTGAAAGCTTTGTCCGGCTGAATCCATAGTGTAAAGGTAGCTTGGAGCAACGTAGATGTCGTTGTTTGGTTCGTAAACCGTCAAGAGAATTTTGGAATTATCCGGATTCCACCGAAGATGACTCCAGAGCGCAAAAGGGGCTTCTCTTAACTTTCTAAAGGTCGAATCGATTAAGTTGAAAATACCGACATAGAGCTTTTGTTCCCCTTGTTCAAAGAAAGCCCGAAAACAAAGTATGCTACTCCCGTCATTTGACCAATCAGGGCTCGCTCCCCCAGAATCCATCAAAAGACTATCTGTTGTTTGGTCTGGACTAATAATTCGAAGTCCTCCGCCAGGATTGCTAGCCCTGACATATGCAATCCAGTTCCCATCTGGAGACCAAGCCGGTTGTTGGTCTTCACCGCCAGAAGTCAACTGGGTCAGACTATCCCCATTGATTTTAATTTTATAAATAGCGTCATCCGCAAGATTAGCAAACGCCACCCACTGGCCATTCGGAGAAAAAGCCGGCTGAACGGCCAGAACCGAAGGCACCAATACTCGACGATTATTCCCGGTAGTGTCGATTAGATAAATTCCTGAAGTATCGCCGAACTGGGTTCTTCCCCCATGTAAGTACGCAATGGTCTTGCCATCCGGGGACCAGGTGGCATTGTAGTCCATATAACGGGGATAGGTTCGGCAGGTATCCCAGCCCCAGTTGTTGATGCAGTCTTTCCATTTATCTGCGGTGGGTTTTTTGGAACACCCCACCAGCGGGGCAACGAGAAGAAGGGCGAGGAGAAACAGAAAGAGATTTTCTTTCTTTCTTGCTCCTGCCGCTCGGACTTTACGCTTCATTGTCCATAACTCTCTGTTAGCAAAGATAATATAAGCACGATTTTTTTTTTTTGTGTCAAGGGCTTTTTTATCCGGTTTAAAGCGCTTGACCGGCAAGGCATAAGCCGGTATTTTCGCTTCTGCTGTCCCCATCGTCTAGCCCGGCTTAGGACACCGCCCTTTCACGGCGGTAACACGGGTTCGAATCCCGTTGGGGACGCTTTTTTTTAATCAATCCCGGACAGCAGCGGTGAGCTCCAAGATGATGGAGTTAGGTTCTTATTTTTGCGGATTTTTCCTTGATTTGTCCGGATGCCTGGTTCGGGCCGCCGAAGATAACGCCGGTTTTTTTCAGCATATCGAAGGGGGGTACGCCGCCGATGAAGACAAAAACGTAATCGTTCGGGAGTTCAAGCAGACCCCGGTCGGTTTTCAGCAAAACAGACGCTGGCCGTATTTCCTCCACTCCCGCATCCGGAAGCGCTTTAACCCGCCCCTTGTTGATAAGTTCCGTGATGCGTTCGGCATTTTTCTTCTTGATGCGGGCAAATGCATCCTTTCGATGGATAAGGGTCACCATATTTCCCGTCTGCCGGGCCAGGCCAATGGCCGCCTCCACGCCGGCATCTCCGCCTCCCACAACCAGAAGATGCTTGCAGGTGTAGGATTGGGCATCCATAAGCTGGTAGGTCACCTTGGGGAGTTCCTCCCCGGGAACGCCCAGCTTGCGGGGTGTGCCCCGGCGACCCAAAGCGAGCAGCACAAAGCGGGCGCAGTGGTACCCTTTGGCCGTGTGCAGTTCAAAAAAGTCGCCATTATTCTTTACCCCTTCGACTTTTTCGTTCGTACGGAGATTCACCTTGAAGCGGGCAACGACTTTTTGCCAGGTTTCCAGTAAAAATTCCTTTGAGTATTCCTCTTCTTTAAGCCAGCCGTACAGGGGAATTTCCACCGGCTGGGTCATCACCAACTTGCGGCGGGGATAATGCAGAATCGTGCCCCCGACCTCTAATTCTTCCAGAAGAACGTAGTCCAGCTTGTGCTGGATGGCGGTAAGAGCCGCGGAAAGCCCGGCCGGCCCGGCCCCCACGATGGCCAAATCCGGCATCTGCTTGCTGCGCCCCCGGCCGGCCCTACGGGCGATTTCTGCGACGGCTGTTTTTCCCTGGGCGACGGCGTTGCGGATGAGCGAAAGCCCTCCCAACTCGCCGGCGATAAACAGTCCGGGAACAGTTGTTTCGTGGTTTTTGCTTAGAATCGGCATATCGGGGCGGCTTTGAACATCCCCCAGGCCCACTTTGATGGCCCCGACCGGACAGACCTCCGCGCAGTAGCCGTGCCCCACACAGCGCACTCCGTTGATGACCGCTGCTGTGCCGTGCACCACCCCCAGAACGTCCCCCTCGGGACAGGCCGCCACGCAACTGCCACAACCGATGCAGAGCGCGGCGTCAATTTGCGGATATTGCAACCGGGGACGGTCCAGCCCCAGACCGGCCGCTTCCTGCTTTTCGCGGACGGTTTTTTTATGACTTTTGTGAAAGCGAACCCAATAAGGAACGAAAACCGCGACGCTTAAAACCGCCACGAAAAGCCAGATTAAAAGTTGTTCCATCGTTTTGCTCCGTTTTCAAATCCTCACGGCCTTAAAAAAAGTATCCGACTTCACCCTGGAGCCGGGTACCACGGATGTCGTCCCCCGTGCTGTACTGCATTTGACCGCTGAAAAAAAGCCGGAAAGCCAAATCGAGTCGCAGCGAAAAATCGAACGTGTGGTTGACCCGGCGGGGAAGGGGACCGCTGCCTTTGTAGGTGTAAAGCCCCCAGCCGGCGCTGGCGTAGTTGCTGCCGAAGAGATACTGGTCGGCACGCAACGAGAAGTTGTACCCGCTTTCGAGCGGACCGGAAAACCCGCCTGCCGAAATATTTGCGCTCGTGCGTCGGCTGAAAAGTTCCCGACGGGTAAGCCCAGCCGTGTAGGTGTAGGTCGGTCGCGAATCCCCCTTGCGGTTGCGGATGCCGGCGCCGACGACACCGTAATACTTGGCGAGCCGGTCAAAATCAAACTGCAACCGCAGCCCTTCCCGCATACGGCGGTCGAAAAGTGTATCGGCGAGGTATTGCGTCTCGTAGGTCCAATAGTTCAGACCCCGGTCGTAATTCAACGAGGCGGAGAATTTTTGGCTCACGCGGTAGCGGGCAAAGCTGTACAGATTGGTCAGCGTGAACGGATCACCCATTTTCTCCCGCCGCCAGCGCCGGTTGTAATCCACTTCCGTATTCTGACCAAAGCTGAAGCGCTCCCCCAGCCCCCAGTATCCCTGCAGATAGAAAAACTCCCGGTTGACGTAGAAATCGTGGTAGCTCCCGGCGGCGGCCAGGGTCAACTCCAGCCGGTTGGCCTGGTAAGCCCCACGGGTGTAGTTCAAATACACGCCCCCTTTTTGGAGGGGAAGGCCGATGTTCGTGTACATCCATTCCGGCTGCAGGCCGGCAAAGGTGCCCGCCCGCACGAAATCGGAGAACCGTTTTTCCAAAAGCGCTCCATCCAGATAACCGGCCGTGCTTACGCGTCGGGGCAAGAACCGGCCGGCATAAAAATTAAAAGGGGCTTTTTCATCGTCGAAGGCCAAATAAAGCTCGCTTACGTGGTTTACCCACTCGTTTTTGGGAACCGTGCTGCTGTAGGCCCGGCTGCGCTGGTCGTACCGTCCGCGAGCCCGCAGGGTGAAGGTGATTTCTCTGTCCCACAGTCGGCGGGCCGTCAAATTCAGCCGGGCACTGGACTGGGAGAAATCGAGCCCGTTTGGGCTGTTGTCGTTCCAATTGTGATAGAGGGCGGAAAAACTGCCGCTTAGGGTGGCCAGCCGGGTTGCACCGAAGCCCGAGGCGGGGAAGGCGCGTCTTGCCGGAGCCGGCGGCGGAGGGGTTGTCACCACGGCAGGCCGGGGAACGGCGGCTTCGCCAATCGTTTCTTCTTTCACCGCCACATCCCCGATTTGAATCTCCCCCTCCCGCAAAAGAACCTCACAGGAGGCGGAATGTTCGGCAGTGAAATCGACCTCCAAGCTCGCCTTGATTTTCCCTTTTTCCATTATGATCAAACCGTCGCCGACGGCAAGACCGTCGGCCGTTCCGCCGGAGAGATAAACATGGTCGGCGGAAACGTATTTAATCGTGAAGACAGTCTTCGGCTCGCCAGCCCAAATTGCCGAACTGAAAAAGAACAACAAAAGGACCGATAAAAGCCGCCGGGTTCTATCTGCGGAACTCATTCGTTTTCCCTTCATCTTACTGTGCCACTTCCCTTCGGCGGCCATTAGTGGGTCCCCCGCGGGTGGCAGTTATAGCAGGCCGTGCTGGCATATTGATAGCCCTGTCGGCCGGCATGCTTGGCATCCATTGTCGCTTTGTCGTGGGCGTGGCAGTTGATGCATTCAAAGACGGCAAAATTGGACGGAACGACATGACAATCGGCGCAGGTGGTCCACCTTCCCTTGTGGGAGCCGGAATAAATGGGGAAATATTGGGCGTCATGATTCCAGCTCGAAGGCACCCAGGCCGAGGTCGTATGGCAGGTCTGGCAGTCGGTGGAAAATCCTGCGGCCGAATGGTTGGGGTTGGTGGTGGCCGCATAATCTCCTTGGTGGCAACCGTAGCAGTTTAAAGGAAGACCGGTGTAGCCCGTGGCGTGACAGGCAACGCAAGCCGTACGCAGGTGCGCGCCGGTGAGCGGAAAGCGGGTCTGGCTGTGGTCAAAGCGGGCCGGCGTCCAGGCCGTGGTGGTGTGGCATTGGGTACAGTCGTGATTGAAATTGTTCTGCACGTGGTTGGGGGACTGGGCGGCGGCAAAATTGTTCTGATGGCAGCTGTAACAGTCCGCCGCCGTACCGGCATACCCTGTTACGTGACAGGAGGCGCAGGCCACCGTGCGGTGTGCCCCTGTAAGCGCAAAGCGGGTGCGTGCGTGGTCAAAGTTGGCCGGAACCCAAAAGCTGGAGGTGTGGCAGGAGGAGCAGTCGTGACTGAAGCCGCCCTGCACGTGGTCCGGATTCTTTGCCGAGATAAACTGGCTCTGATGGCAGCTGTAGCAGTCGGCTGCGGTGTTGGCAAATTCCTCGCGGGCCTGGCCCCGGTGGCAGGCCTCGCAGTCGGCGGTGGCATGGACGCCGGTCAACGGAAATCCCTTCTGGGCGTGCAGGGTCAGAATATCCTGCCGGTTTTGCCAGTTTTCGGTGGTGTGGCAGTTCTGACAGGCAATCCCCATCTGCCCTTTGTGAACGTCTGTATGGCAGTCCGCGCAGGCCACAGCCACCCGGCTGAAAACCGGCGTTTTGTGGCAGCCGATGCAGGCCGCCGCCTTGTGCGCCCCAACCAAGGCAAAGCCGGTTTCGTTGTGCGCAAACTTCAAAGGGGAGCGGAGCTTGGACCAGGATTTGGCCGTGTGGCAATCCTCGCAAGCCCACTGGATTTTTCCATGGGGGTTCTTGTCGGCCGTGAGCCCGATGACCGCCAGCCCGGCCAAAGAGAAAACGGTTAGTGCGGCAAAGAGATGTCGTTTCATAATCAACCCTTCTTTTTGCGCAAATCCTTCTCTTTTTTTTCGTCGTGGCAGGATTTGCAAGTGGAGGAAAGCGGTTTGTAGCGAACGAAACGGACATTGTTTTCCAGAACCAGTTTGTGGCAGTCCTGGCAGGGAACGGAAAGATGGGCACCTTCCAGTTTAAAGGCCGCCTGGGTATTGTGATCGAACTTTTCCGCCAGCCAGCTGACGGGGGTGTGGCAGCGTTCACAGGGCATAACTGTTGAACGGCCGCCGGAAGCCAGCCGGAACTGGGCGCGATGAACATCCGAATGACAATCGCTGCAGCGTTGAGACAGCTCGGTGAACGTCAGATGGGCAGTTTGCAGATTGCTCGCCGCTTTTCCGTGACAGGCCCGGCAGGCCGCATCGGCATGTCGGCCAACCAAAGGATAATCTGTTCTGGCATGATCAAATTTCACCTGCCGCCAGCTTTCAACCGAGTGGCAAAGCTCACACCCTTTTTCAGCAAAAGCTTTTTTGATCGTCCCGTGCGGATTGGCGTGGCAGCCGGAACAACGATTGGAGGCGAAGGTAAAACGGACTCTTTTTTCTGCGCCTGTGCCGACGGAAGTATGACAGGAAACACAAGGAACGGCAAGATGGGCGCCCATCAGTGGATAATCGGTTTTCTGATGCTGGGCCAACGTGAATCGTGCTGGAGAAAACCCTTCCGCTGTGTGACATTCCTCACAGGTTCCGCGCAAAGGGCGGCGGGCAAAGTCGCCCCTGTGATAATCGGAATGGCAATCCATACACTTTTCAAACCTTAAACCTGCGTACGGTTTTCCGGGTTTGTGGCAGGCCTCGCAGGCCAGAACCGTATGCTTTCCCAACAGCGGGTAGCGGGTCTGCCGGCCATGGTCAAAGGCGGTCCGGTCGGCCAACCGCCAGCTCTGTGTGCCGTGGCAGCGCTCACAACTATTGCCAAACCGCTTGCGGTGCGGGTCTTGGTGGCAGTCCGTGCAGAACTGATAGGGAACGTTGGCGAAATGCAAAAACTCGCGATCTTCCGTTTTGGGCGATGGATCTGTCTTTGTTGCATGACACTTGGCGCAGGGCGTTGTGCTATGTTTGCCGGTCAAGACAAACTTCGTTTTGTCGTGGTCGAACCCCGGGGCCGGGCGCCAGCCGGCCATTGTGTGACAGGAAAGACAGGCCGCCGCGAATTGGCCGCGGTGTTCATCCAAATGACAGCTCGCGCAGTTCAGCTCCAAACCCAAAAAGGTTTTCTGGGGGTCTTTTTTTTGGTCCAAAAGCTTTTTCTGATCGCCGATGAATCGGGGCTGATGACAGGACTGGCATTTCAGCACGGAATGTTTCCCTTCCAACGGGTACCCCGTGAGGGCGTGGTCGAATTTTTCCTGCCCCTCTTTGAACCAAACCAGTTGAAAATCCCGCCCCTGATGCTCCACGTGGCAGCTCTGGCATTCCCGAAAGGCCGGTCGGCTATGAATTCCTTCCCCTTTTTGAATGCGTGCTCCAAGCACGGTGTGGCAAGCCAAACACTTGTCTGCCGAAATGCCGCGATCCGCAGCGTGGCAGGCGTTACAGTTTTTGACTCCTTCCAACATGGCATGGCTTTTGGCCAGCTCTCCCGGGGAAAGCTGGGCTTGGACCCTGGCGAATAGGAAAAAAATAAGCAGCGCTCCATATCGGTAAGTTTTCGGCATCGGCTCTTTGTCAGAAGTTCCAGGCGTATCCGGTCCAGACCGCTACCCCGATGTGCACGGCCATCACTATGTACATAATCACGGCAAACGGTTTATGCACGACGTGCCAGTAGTGAAAGAGTTTCTGCATCTGGCCCAGCAAAATCACCCGGTGGCGCAGTTGGGTCTTCTTTTCCGCCAGCTTCACCAATTGACGAAGCTGCCGACGGGGAAGCCCCAAGCTCTTTGCGTATTCTATCCGCAGCCGTCGGTGGATGGTCACCCGTAGCCAGCCGTCCAAAAGAGCCAGACTGAAAGCCCGCAGAAGGCCGATATTTTTATTCGCGTCCAGAAAGCCGATAGAATCAAACCGGCTTATCTGCGTATCCGAAAGTCCGAATTCCTGATTCAGCCGAGTGACGAAACTTTTATTTAATTCCTCAAGCTCCTGCAAATTCAACTGGTTTCCCTGAATGTTGCGGGGAATCTGGCGGTACAGATAGCGGCCGAAAACGCCGCTGGCCGCCACCACAACCATTGACCAGAAGCTCACCGCCACCAGCCCCTGAACCTTGAAAGAGGAATGCAGCAAGATTAAAAGCGGTCCCATGATACCCAGATAGATGTGGAAATTCAGCCAGTGGGGCAGATTTCCCAGCCGCCTCAAAAGCTGGGTCCGTTTCCGCAGGGAATAGACCAGCATCAAAACCATCATCGCCGAACCGGCTATGCCGAAGGCCAGTCCGCGACTGCCGGCCGGGCGCAGAGTGCGGTACCGTTCGTGATGCGGGCGCTGGGCATATGGCAGAGTGTAGTAGGAGGCCCCGTCAACAAAAAGATAGACCAATACACTGAACGAGACGAAATAAATCACCCGACCAATCCAACGAGTGAGAAAATTGGTTTTCTGAACCGAGGCGGCTTGGGATACTCCCACCGCCATCTGAACGGGATGAGCTGTCATCCTCATATTATATGACCTCCGTCATATTATCGACTAAAAAAAGTATAATCTTGAAAAAAACGGATCTCCTAAGCTCTTGAAACACAGACAGTACCGATGTCAAAACCTGGTGTTATCGGGCCTCCATTGAAAAAGCTCATCTTAGTCAAGCCCCCGCCGGTGGTAATATTTTTCAAGCTAAGGCCGAATTCCACTTTTACGGATGGCCGGGTTTGTTCGCTTGATGTAACTCGAGAATTGGTCCCGGGAATCCCGTTGAGGACGCTTTTTTATCTGGACAAAACGAAAAATTCCGCTTTTTTCCGGCTTTCGGGGCGTTTTCCCCGGGCGGGAAGTTGAGGCGATGAACTTGACGCGCAAAGCGCTTATCTGGATTTCGGAAAATCAAACACTTAGGCAAAAGCTGCCCCGCTACCGGTTCGTGCAGCGGGCGGTTTCCCGCTTTATGCCGGGGGAGGAGTTGGCGGATGCGCTGGTTGCCGCGGAGGGGATGAAGAAAAAAAATATTGCGTCGCTCTTCACTTTGCTGGGAGAAAACATCAACGAACCGGCGGAGGCGGAAAACGTTGCCCGGCATTATATCGACGCCCTGCCACAAATTGCGCAAAAGGGACTGGACGGGCAAATTTCGGTCAAGCTCACCCAATTGGGGCTCGATTTGGGGGAGGAGCTTTGTTACAAAAACTTGGCTGCCATCATCAACCGGGCCAGGGAGTTCGACAACTGGGTCTGGATTGATATGGAGCAAAGCAAATACGTGGATAAAACGCTTGCTCTTTACAAAAAAGCCCGCAAGGAGTACGCAAGAGTGGGCGTTTGCCTGCAATCCTACCTGTACCGGACCGCCAAGGACCTTGAGGAGCTGCTCCCCTTTTCTCCCGGCATCCGACTGGTCAAGGGGGCGTATGCCGAACCGGTTAATATGGCCTACCCAAAGAAAAAGGACGTGGATGCCAATTTTATGACGCTGGCCAAGGTGCTGCTTTCGAACATCAAAAAGAAGGGAGTCACTTTCGGGGTGGGCACACATGATTTGACCCTGATTCGAAAAGTTCAGCAAGAAGCGGAAGCTCTCGGACTTTCTAGAAATGATTACGAGTTTGAGCTTTTATACGGAATTCAAAGCGAGGAACAGCAGCGGCTGGCGCAGGAGGGGTATCGCGTCCGCTGTCTTATCAGCTACGGGCATTTTTGGTTCCCTTGGTACGTCCGGCGGCTGGCGGAGCGGCCGGCGAACATTTTCTTTGCCGTAAAACAGCTCTTTCGGAACTGAAGCATTATATTCCGCCCTTCCCGCAAGGCGGATTGGATGCCCCGGGGCGTTTTCGTATGAAGGAAATCGAGGAGTAAAAATGCCGAAAACCAAACGGCTAATCACCGCCGAAGACTTGTTGAAGTTCAAGTGGGTTCGTGCCATCGCGCTTTCGCCGGACGAGTCCAAAATCGCCTTCACGCTCGAATGGATTGACGACAACCGGCAAAAGTACTGGTCGAATCTTTGGGTTGTTCCGGCCTCGGGCGGTGTGCCGCGGCAGTTTACCACCGGCAAGGTGAAAGACCGCCAGCCGGTCTGGTCGCCGGATGGAAAGTTCATCGCCTTTGTATCCCACCGTGATGAGGAAGATGGCATCTACATCATTCCGGCGGACGGGGGGGAGGCGCGGAAGCTGGTGTCGATGGACGGGACGTTTGATTCGCTCTCCTGGTCGCCGGACGGGAAAAAGCTTTTGTGCGCTTTCCGCAAGAACGATCCCCCACCGATTGGCGAAGACGGCAAGCCGGATCGCAAAGCGGCGCCGGTTTTCCGGCATATCACCCGGCTTTTCTACAAGCTGGACGGGGAGGGGTTTTTGCCCAAGGACGGTTTTCATATCTGGACGTTCGATACGACCTCCGGAAAAGGGACTCAACTCACCGCTGGCCGCTACGAGGAACTTTCCCCCGCCTTCTCGCCGGACGGCAAATGGGTTTGCTTTGCTTCCAACCGCCAGCCGGACCCGGACCGGGAAAGTTTGCGCATCGATTTATGGGTGATTCCCTCCGGCGGCGGGCGGATGCGGAAACTTCCCACACCTCCCGGGCCAGTCGCTTCACCTTCCTGGTCGCCGGACGGAAAAAAGATTGCCTACATCGGTCACGCCAACCCGGAGGATGCTTGGGGAGTGGAAAACGACCATGTATGGGTCGTTCCCGTTCTCGGTAAGGGGGAGGCCAAAGACGTAATACCCGATTTCGACCGCCCCTGCATCGACGTCACCATCTGCGATATGCAGGAAGGGCACGGCGTTGCGGCGCCGGTTTGGTCGGCGGACGGGAAGCGGCTTTACTTTATGGCTTCCGATTCCGGGAGCACCGCGCTTTATACCGTTCCCTCGTCCGGGGGCAAAGTCAGCCGGATTTTAACCCGTCCGGGGCATTTGCAGCGTTTTTCGGCCGCCAAGGGCGCCAAGACAGCCGCTTTGGTTTTTTCGGATTTTTTGATGCCTGCGGAGGTTTTCACTTTAAAACTATCAGAAAAACCGGCGCAACCGAAGCAGGTTACCTCCATTTCAAAAGAGTTTTTGGAAGGAATTTTGCTTTCCCGGCCGGAGCCGGCTTCTTTCAAAAGCTTTGACGGCACTCCCGTGCAGGCCTGGATAATGAAACCAACCCATTTCAAGCCGGGGCGGAAGTATCCAGCCATTTTGCAGATTCACGGCGGGCCGGCGGTTCAGTACGGCATATCTTTTTTCCACGAATTTCAGCTCTTGGCCGCGCGGGGATATGTGATTTTCTTTTCCAATCCCCGCGGCGCTCAAGGGTACGGCGAGGCGTTTGCCGGGGCGATCGTCGGTGACTGGGGGAATATCGACTACAAGGACGTAATGGCGGGAGCGGATGAACTCGCCCGCAAACCGTTCGTCGATCCCAAACGGGTGGGGGTGACCGGCGGGAGCTACGGCGGGTTTATGACCAACTGGATTGTCGGCCATACCAATCGCTTTCGGGCCGCTGTCACCGGGCGTTCCGTGGTGAACCAGTACAGCATGTCCGGCAGTTCGGACATCGGGCACGAAGTTTACCGGGAAATGAAGGCCACAATCTGGGATGACCCGGACAAACTCTTGCGGATGTCGCCCATTTCTTACGTCAAAAATGTCAAAACGCCGCTTTTGATTTTGCACAACGAGATGGATTTGCGCTGTCCCATCAGCCAGGGGGAGGAGCTTTTTTTGGCGCTGAAGATGCTGAAGAAGAAAGTGGAGTTTGTCCGCTTTCCGGAGGAGCCGCACGGGCTTTCGCGCCACGGGCGGCCGGATAGGCGGCTGGCACGGCTTGACTGGATGTTGAAGTGGTTTGACCGATATTTGAAGGGGCGCTGACCTCACCCCTGTCCCTCCCCTTGAGGGGAGGGAAAAAGTTGCGTCAGGAATAATTGCTGACGCAAGGGGCACGGCGCGCCGTGCCCCTACAGTCAACGCGCCTCGCTGCAATAAGTTCTTCTTTTGCTGCGTATAATAAGATTGAGTCGGGGGCTGGGAAGGAGCGGCAGTATGAAAGCGAAATTTAGGTTGGTCGGCTTGATGGTGCTGGCGGTTTTAAGTTTGAGTTGCAGCAAGAAGAGCACTTCAAGCGGAGGAAACCCTCCCCCTTCCGGGAATATTGGGATGGCCGGCAGCGTTTTCAATCCATCCTCGAGAACCGTGACGGTGGGGACAACCGTGACGTGGGTCAACAATGACGTGACCAGTCACACGGTAACCAGCAACACAATGGGTTTGTTCGACTCAGGCACTCTTACACCGAACCAGACGTTCTCCCATACCTTCAATTCGGCCGGCACGTTTGGCTACCACTGCAACTTTCATGGGGGAATGACCGGAACGATAACTGTTCAGTAGTTTACTTATTTGGAAACCAGAACCTTTTGCAGTTCCGGTTTTTCTTTGGCGGTCAAGTCGATTGGGAGCTTGGAGCCCGGCAGTTCCTTGCCGCGGCGGACTACGGAGATGATGCCGCCAATGGTCACCAGAATCGTTCCCAGCCAGACGAAGATGATGAAGGGCTTTTTGGATATCTCGATGGAGACCACGTCCTGCGCAGCAGTGGCGGGTACCACGGCCGGGCCTGAAAACTTCAAAACCACCTGACGGGGGGTGGCGCGGGCGTCAATCAACTGCACCGTATTGCCGTTGGAAAGCTCGACCGGAGGCGAGACCCGCTCGCCGGAGTTTTTAATCGTCACCGCAGGCTTGCGCACGCCGTGCGCGCCGTAACCGGCCACTTCCAAAATGGCGGTGATGGAAATCTCGCCGCCATCCGGGTCCATCTTGGTTTCGCCAAATCCCTTGAAACTGATTTTGTAACCGAAGGCATCCTCTTTCGTTTCGCTGTCACCGAAAACCAAAACGCCGGGCTCCTCCTGCTCTTCGGTTGCGCGGGAGTGGTTGATGGGGGCGATGTAAAGGTCGTACATAATCCCCTTCTGGATGGCGGGCTTGCGCATATACCCCTGATTGTATTCCGCCCAGAAAAAGCGGGGACGGGCTTCGGTCTTTCTTCCGTTCTTCTCGACCGCGAAGATGAGGGCGTTTTCGGGTTGCTTCAAATCCCCTTCCGTTCCTTTATAGGTCAGCGTGTAGCCGAAGGCCTCCCCTTTTTCCCCCAAGGCCAAATTCAAGCGCTTTTCCTGCGAATAAACGGAGGAGAAGATGAAACCGGCCAAAAGCATTGCCACGCCGACGTGGGAAAGATGGCCGCCAGAATTAACCGGCCGGGAGGCGGCGGAACGGAAAAAGATGGCAATGTTGGAAAAGAGGGCAAAAAAGGTCAGGAGGTGAAAGAGGGGATAAATGCTTTCACGGAAGCCGGCGAGGAACGTCAAAACGGTGCAAAGCAAAGCAATAACGGCGGGCCAGAGGGCTTTTTTCAGCTTTTCATACGGCGTGGCGGAGCGCCAGAAAAGATAGGGGGAAAGACCTATCAAAAGCGCGATGGCAATCCCTATCGGCAAATGCGTTTTTACATAGTAGGAAATTTCCACGTTGGAGGGCTGGCCGAAAAGGCGGGTTATCAAGGGGGAGGATGTGCCCAAAAGCACCATAAAGGCGGAAAGCGAAATGAACAAAATCATCAAAAGCACGTTGAAGTCCTGATTGACAATCGGACCGGAATAGACGGGGCCTTTGATTTCGCGGGTGCGCCAAAGAAGCATCCCGTACCCGACTATGATGAAGGTAAAAAGGAAGAGAACCAGAAAGCCATTGATCCCCAAATCGACGAAGGAATGAACCGAAAAATCGGCCAGAATGCCGGAGCGGGTAAGGAACGTGCCATATACCACCAGCAGAAAGGCCGTTATGGCTAAAAAGAAGTTGGTTTTGGGCAATGAGCCCTTGTTCTTCTGAATCAAAAAACCGTGGGTCAAGGCCAGACCGCCCAAGAAGGGCATCAAGGAGGCGTTTTCGACTGGATCCCAACCCCAATAGCCGCCCCAGCCCAAAACTTTATAGGCCCAGAAACCGCCCATAATAATGGAGGTGCCCAAAACCATCCGGCCGAAGTTGACCCAAGGGAAAGCGGTCGTCACCCAGTTGCGGTATTCCCGCCGAGTCAAAGCGGCCATCGCCAGCGCAAACGGAACGGCCATTGCGGCAAAGCCCAAAAACATCACCGGCGGATGAATGACCATCCAATAATCCTGCAAAAGGGGGTTCAGGCCGCGACCGTCGGCAGGTGTAATTGCCGAAAGGGCAAAAGGGGAACGTTTGACCAGGATAAAAAGCAAGAAGAGCTGGACGAGCAGGTAGAAAAACATTCCCCGCTCCTCGTATTCCCCAAGCCGCTTGAGCATAAATAACCCCAAGACGGCCGACCAGCCGAGCCAAAGCAGGAAAGAACCCTGCTGCCCGGCCCAGACGGAGGAAAACAGATAATGGAAAGGCAAATCGGAAGAGGAGTATTCGGCGACGTAGGTGATTTCGTAATGCTTGGTTACAAAAAGATAGAAAAGGTAAACCAGCGCGCCGACAGAAAAGAGGGCGGAGGCCCAATAGAAGCGGCGGCCCCAGACCAAGGTTCCCTTGGAACGACCCCATGCGTATAGATAGCTGACGATGGACAGAACGCAAAACGTCAACGCCGCCCCCAAAATTAGATTGCCAAAAAGAGAAACGTTCATTTTTCCGCCTTGTAGGTTTGCACTTCCTCCCCCTGATACTTGGAGGGGCATTTGACCAACAATTGGTCGGCCTGGAATACTCTTTCCCTATAATTCCCGATGGCCACAATCTGGGTGGCCTGGTCGAAGTTACCGGGACGGACTCCCTTGTAGGAGACCTCCAGCATCTCCCCGTGGCTGTCCTTTAACGTGAAGTACAACAGCCCGGCGGTCGTATCATACCGGGTGGCGGATTTTTCCAGTTCCCCCATCACCTGCACGGTCTGGGGGGAGCTTTTGGCCTCGGCAAAACTGACATAGGGGGTGAGGCTGGTTTTCAAGCTGACCGCCCCGTAAATCACGAACCCCACGATTATGACCAGGGCAACGATATAACGGATTTTCACGGCAATCAGTCCTTCTTTATTTCCTTTATCAGTTTATCGACTTTTTTTTCCAGCCGCAAGAGGTAAAAAAAAAGGGCCGCCCAGACCAGAAGAACAACGACCATTACAACGTAGTTATGGTTCACGCCATTCCTTTCCTATTCAGTTCCGCCACCTTGATTTTGGCTCCCAACCGGTAGAGATAATAATACAAAAGAGTGAAACCGGCCAGAGAAGAAAAAAATATCCAGCGCACCACCGGCCCCATATTAAACTTCTGTTCTTTCCCAATGACGGTATCGGAAGGGTGTAAGGAGGGGGTTATGCGGGGAACGATGAAAATCAAAAAGGGAACGGTCAAAAAGGCCAGAATGGCGTAAGCCGAGGAAAAAGTGGCCCGTTTTTCGGTTTCGCCGATGCTCCCCCGCAAGGAAAAATAAGCGAAGTAAATCAAGAGCTGCAAAAATATGGAGGTCTGGCGGGGGTCCCAGTTCCAAAATGCGCCCCAGGCAAAACGGGCCCAGATGGCGCCGGAGACGGTGGCCAACAGGCAGAACAGGAGTCCCAGTTGCGCCGAAAGGGCGGCTTTGGCATCCATTGTCATATCCTTTTTGAGCAAGTAGCGCACCGAGAAAAGGGCGGTCATAAAGAAGGCCAACACGCAAAGCCAGGCGCAGGGAACGTGGAAATAAATAATACGGGAGGTCTCGCCGATCTGCTGCTGGGGGGCGGGCTGGACAAAGGCAAAAACGATGACCGCCGAGAGCCATATGAAAAGCAACCAGTTTTTCATTCTGCCTACCTGATTATAAAAAATTAAGCGACAATCGGCGTATTTTTTTTGAGAAAATCACACAACCCCGGTTAATCAAAACCGGAGGGCGGTTAACCGCCCTCCGGTCGCTTTTTCCGGTAGTTTCTTTTTTCTTAGCGGAACCACCCGGGTTAATCAAGGCGATTTTGGAATTGTCCTTAATTTTCAAAAAGCTCTTCAAGCGGCCGTCATAGTTCATCTGCAATCCGTTGGTTACAAGGAGTCCAACGTCCGCTGCCACGATGGCTCCGTTTACCTGCATAGTTCCACCCGTTTTAGAGGCTGGACGGGATATGCCATAAATGGAGTTGTTGGTGTAGAGCAAACCATCCACCTTAAGCGGGCTGCCCGACGTACGGGAGGTCTCGTCATTAATCCAGAACTGTTTCAGTTGGGCTTCAGTAAGCCAGTTGCCTTTTGGGGCGAGGTTTATACTGCTCCCCATTAGTGACAGGGTAGGATGAATGGAGTAGATTGTGGCTGAATTCACAAGGAGGATTCAGCGATGCGGAAGCGGGTCTTTGATGGCAAGACCAAAGCGAAAGTAGTTTTGGAGGGGTTGCGGGGGCG